>CAZLKI010000026.1:5382-17273 GCA_964560035.1 uncultured Synechococcus sp. | reverse complement strand
CTTGGTATTCTCAAGATTGGGATATCTTGGACGCAACTGTTTTCAATACGATATGCCGTCTAACTCTATCTAGGTATTGCTTCCTACTTTCCCATTCAACGCTACCAGTGCCAGGAATTAGTAAAAATCAAGCTAAGGCTTTGGGGGAATTTTTTAAAGTAAGTGCAGGAGTCTTTATCTAGCTAGGGGCTTAATAATTGCCATAGGAATTACTCAACCTAATTTGAGGGCGAAGTTAGAAGCTTCTAAATATCCTTTCTTACGATCGCGTTCAATAAACTGAACTAAATTAACCGACTTTAACGTCAAAATTCTATACTATTCATAGTCCAACATATTGATTAAAACCGATTAAATATTATGCGTCAATCACGTTCTGAACCTTGGATCCAACGCTGGGCGGGTCTGATTATAACGATCCTAGCTATTTTTGGGGCATCCTTAACAGGCTATTTAACAGTTACTCATTTCTTTGGTGCTGCTCCTGCTCTTTGTGCGGCAAATGCAGGTGAAGGTTGTGACTTAGTACTCAATAGCGAATATGCCAAAATCTTTGGGATTCCTTTAACCATCTTTGGGACTTTGGGATATTTAACCTTAGCTGGTCTAGCGGTAGTTCCTATGGTCGTTAAACCTGAAAATCTCAAGGCAAAGTTAAAGTTAAAGCGGCAGACAACTTTTCTCTTATTTATGGTTTCTACAGCTACTGTCGTTTTTAGTAGCTATTTGATGTATTTGTTGGCATTTGAAATCAAGACTGCCTGTCTCTACTGTATTAGCTCGGCTATGACCGTTACGGCAATTTGGTTATTAAATCTGTTTAGCCGTGATTGGGAAGATAGCGGACAACTTATATTTACAGGCTTAATTATTGGAGCGATCGTCTTAATCGGGACTTTGGGCATATATTCTAATCAAAATAAACAAGCCTTCGCGTCCCAGACCTATGCAGGTAAGTTGGCACAGCATTTAACTACTAATGGGGCAAAAATGTATGGAGCTTTTTGGTGTCCTCACTGCAACGATCAAAAAAAGTTGTTTGGCGATGCCGTAGTCCAGATGCCTTACGTGGAATGTGCGACTGATAAAGCCAATCCTAGAGTCCAAGCTGACCTATGCCGAGCCAAACAGATTGAAAGCTATCCAACAT
Source organism: uncultured Synechococcus sp. (assembly GCA_964560035.1). GTDB lineage: Bacteria > Cyanobacteriota > Cyanobacteriia > Pseudanabaenales > Pseudanabaenaceae > PCC-7502. The sequence goes on along the minus strand of CAZLKI010000026.1, from coordinate 16,123 downwards.
GGGAAATTGGTGGAAAATTATATCCTGGAGTTAAACCACTGGAGCAATTGGCTAAATTATCTGAGTATCAACCAAGCAACTAAAATATTTTTTCAATATCTCGATCGCTGGGTGTGGACAAATTTAACCAATTACCCACACCTAAAAAATAAACCCAGAATTATAAAAACTTTGAGTTTATAAGGTGAAAATTAAATTTGAGCTAAGCACTAATTTACCTAGTTATTAACCTAGTTGATACTGGCATTAGGGGTTTTAATCCGTTTAGTTAGAACTTCTAAAGCTTTCGCATACTGAGGATCGGCATTACTACCAATTCCGGTACGATTTTTAATTAGTTCTTCTTTTTGAGCTTCAGTTAGTTCTATAACTACATCAGGCTTGATCCCAGAGCGATTAATATCTGTGCCATTTGGAGTTAAATACTTGGCGATCGTCACTGCCATACCCGATCCATCTCCTAAAGGAATTACAGATTGAACTAAGCCTTTGCCAAAAGTTTTGGTACCAACTAGAACTGCCCTTTTATTATCTTGTAATGCCCCAGAAAGAATCTCACTAGCACTAGCCGAGCCACCATCCACCAATACTACGATCGGTTTATCAGTTAGAGCTTGACGATTGGCAACCAGTCTTTCACTTTCACCTTTGCGATCGACAGTAGATACGATGGTGGCGTTATCAATAAACATCCGCGCAATTTCGGCACTAGAGTACAAAAGACCGCCGGGGTTTGAGCGTAGATCTAAGATAAATCCACTGACATTCTTTTCTACTTGATTTTGAATGGCTTTACGCATATCTGCTGTAGCCTTGGCATTAAATTGAGTTAGGCGGATATAGCCAACCTTTCCTGTCGGAGTATCTCTAATATCAGCTTTCACTACATGGAGTTCGATCTTAGAGCGGGTTAGTTCTACATCAAAAGTGCGATCGCCGCGTTTAATTCCCAATGTGACTTTAGTATTAATAGGTCCGCGAATTAGGGTTACAGCCTGATTAACATCCATCCCTTCAGTGCTTTTGCCCGCAATTCTGATGATTATATCCTTAGAAATAATTCCAGCTTTAGCCGCAGGTGAATCCTCAATCGGTGATGCCACTGTGAGCTTTTTGGTTTCTTCATCCATTCCTAGTTGGATTCCAACTCCTGTCAGTTCGCCCGATGTATCAATTTGCATACTCTTAAACTGTTCGGGATCCATAAACCTAGTATAAGGATCGTCTAAATTTTTAAGCATTTCCCGTACAGCCCTGTAAGCATCTGCTTGGGAAGCATAGTCTCGACTGAGATATTGTCTGCGGGTCTTTTGCCAATCGACTTTATTAAATGTGCCATCAACATACTCGCGATTGATGACCTGCCAAACCTCGTCCACTACTTCTTTAGGGCTGGGTCTAAATGCCGCTATGCTTGGGGTTACTAACTGAAAACCAACAACAGCCACAGTTGCCATTAATGCTGCTGTCGAACTTAGTATAAGTCTTTGCTTTGCCATGAGCGTTAATTGTAGAGTTACTACCTGAAATATTAAAGATAATCTAACACAATCAAATATGTCTAAGTAGGCTTTGAACATTTCGATGATTTATTAGACTTTATTACGTTAGCTTAAGGTTCAAAATAGTTTGGTGAGATCGATCGCTTTTTACCAAGTGCCAATAAAAAAAATTTGGTAGATACCTTAGTAGGGTTGAGTTTGGGAATCAAAATTAAACTGAATATAAAAAATATTATTTAGGTGGACTAATTATTTTTAAAGTTTGAAGCCACTCAAGCCTAAAATCTTATAACTATAATTATCAAATATTATCAAAACTCAAGAATATGTTAAAGAACGATATCTGGATTGCAAAAATGGCTGCAGAAGGTATGATCGAGCCTTTTCAATCTTCGCAGGTGCGCCATGTTGACAATAATCCTGTGATTTCGTTTGGGCTTAGTAGTTTTGGTTATGATATTCGTCTCAGTCCCAAGGACTTTAGAATATTTAGGCATATTCCTGGTACGGTAGTCGATCCTAAAAATTTTCAAAGCGATAATTTAGAGGCAGCGAAACTTCATACTGATGGCAAAGATAGCTTTTTTATCTTACCTGCCCATTCCTACGGTTTAGGTGTGGCTTTAGAACGATTGGCAATGCCCGAACATATTATCGCCATTTGCATGGGTAAATCGACAATGGCAAGGGTGGGGGTGATTGCAAATATTACGCCTGTAGAAGCGGGGTGGCGGGGATTTCTAACCTTAGAATTTTCTAACTCTTCCAGTGCTGATTGTCGAGTTTATGCCAATGAAGGAATTGTGCAATTACTATTTTTAGAAGGGGAGCCTTGTTCTGTCAGCTATCACTCGCGCGAGGGCAAGTATCAAGATCAAAAAGAAGGCGTAACGATCGCCCGCGTCTAAATAACTAAGAAGAGATCGCTTGAATCTAACTGGCGATCGCCAAAGCAGTAAAATAGACTCAAAATAAGTAGGAATAAAATAATTCGTAATGACTTCATCTAAATTTATTTGGGCTTTATTTTTCTACAAATCGATCTAGTTTTTCCCTAAAAGATAGTTTTGACATTAATCGCCACAGAGTTATAAAACAAAAGAAAGCGATCGCAAAGGTCATAATAGCCCAATTTGTAAAACTACCCAGTAATAATATGGTTCCAGATAAAAACATAAAGCCCCCAATACAGGCATAGATTAGACTTTTAACGCCTAAATTAATTTGCTTGAGCGTGCGATCGCTTTCGACCGAGCTCACTTGAAACTTTAATTCTCCTTGTTCGATCCGTTCTTCTAAACGGCGCAATAAGATCTCAGCATTGGTTGGTTGGTTAATTTTAGAACTGATAAATTCTTGGGTTTGACGGATTAGTCCGCCTAGAACCCCGCCGCCTTGAGTGAGAACTAAACTCTTTATGAAGGGTTGAGCCGCCGATTTAAAGTTGTATTCAGGATCGAGAATTAGGGCTACTCCCGCTAAAGTAGAGAGCGATTTGAGTAGGTAGGTCATCTTAGGCGGTAGACGAAAAGGTTGTTTTTCAAAAATTACATAGAGTTCGCTTTTGATTTGACCGAATTCTTTAATATCTACGGGTTTCTCCGTAAATCGCTCTAACACGAATTTCATCATGCGCTTGATCGCGGTCATATCCCCAACTTTTTCAATCAAACCCATACTGGTTAATGTATCGACTACGGTATTGGCATCTTTGCGGATAACTGCCAAAAACGTCTTGACCATCTGATCGCGATCGAAGGTAACTACCTCTGCCATCATGCCATAGTCGTAAAACACCAAACAGCCATCGGTCGTCACTGCCAAATTACCGGGGTGAGGATCGGCATGAAAAAAACCATCTTGTAAAAACTGTTTGAGATAGCAGCGAATGCCAATTTCATTAATGGCTTTGGGGTCGATATCATTAGCCTCAAGAGTTTCGATATCACTAATTTTAATCCCCGGCACATATTCTAAAGTTAAGACCTTGGCAGAGGAATAATCCCAGTAGACTTTGGGAACGATAATCTCAGGGTTGTGCCTAAAATTATGGCGGAAGCGATCGGCATTTTTGCCCTCTTGACGGTAATCAATTTCTTGAAAGAGAATTGTAAAAAATTCATTAAAAATTCCTTCAAGGTCATAGCGTTTCATCCACTTAAAATAGCGGCGCAATACTTTGATTAACTGACCGCATACCACCAAATCTAGATCGAATAACTCTTTAAGTTTGGGACGTTGAACTTTGATTACAACTTCATCCCCCGTATACAAACTGGCTCTATGCACCTGTCCGAGGCTGGCAGCAGCAATTGGCTCTAAATTAAAATCGCGATAAATACTAAAAACTGATTTACCCAACTCGCTTTCAATAATAGCGATCGCATCTCGGCTATCAAAGGCGGGGACTTTATCTTGAAGCTCGGAAAATGCCTTGACATACTCTGGTGAAAATAGATCGATGCGTGTAGATAGGGACTGCCCCACCTTGATAAAAGTCGGACCTAAATCTAACATCCTCGCCACTAACCATTTAGCCCGTTTTAATTTAGTCGCAGAACTAGGCGATCGCCCATCCCACCACAGCAAAAATATAAAACTAAATGCAGCCCCAAATATGTCTTTTTGACGGCTAAAGGGAGTATGTTTAACTTTTTGCCAACGCAAGAGCTTATTAAAACTATTTGCAGTTGTAAGCATATTGGTTTAACTCGCTTACCATTTTGAATATCATGAGTAGTCTAGCCTATGAATGGGGGTAGTAATTTATTTGGTTTCTTTTGTGAAATTATCGATTAAATCAATGAATTGCTGCCCATATTGTTCTAGTTTACGATCGCCAACTCCAGAAATTTTTAATAACTGTGCCTTGGTTACAGGCTGTTGTTGTGCCATCGCCATCAGACTAGCATCAGGAAAAACTATATAAGGGGCAATTTTAGATTTATCGGCAATAGTTTTACGCAGCGATCGCAATTCTTGGTAGAGCATTTCGGCGGCTTCGCGGTTGACTTGACTGGCTGGAGTTTTGGGGCTAATTTTTGAACTAAAAGTTTTTTCAGAGTTAGAAGCTTTTTCAGAACTAAAGGTTTTCTCAGGGCGAATGGACATATAAACTTGACGCTCGGATCGCATGACTTCCCAACTTTGAGCATTTAATTTAAGAATGTTGTAGCCGTCATTACTTCGATCCACCAGCCCTTGATGAATTAGAGATCGCCCCAAATCAAACCAAGCCTCTAGAGTTTTATCTTTGCCAATGCCATAGACGGAAAGGCGATCGTGTCCGCGTTCTGAGATTTTAGGATCTTTGATTCCTCTTAGTACATCAACTAGATACTTGATGCCATATCGTTCTTGGGTACGGGCTACGCCAGAAAGTAACTTTTGAGCGTCTACGCTGCAATCAACTTTAGGTTTCGGATAAAGACAGTTATCACATTTGCCACAATTACCAGCAAAATTTTCACCAAAATATCGAAGCTGGATCGTCCGCCGGCATTCTGGAGCTTCGGCATAGTAGATTACCGTTTGGAGTTGTTGACGCGCCAGCCTTTGTTCGTGTTCTAAAGGCTGATTGGTTTCGGGATCGACTTTTTGTCCGATCAAATATTCAATGGTGCCCACATCACCCGCCCCATAAAATAATGTGCACTCGGCGGCTTCTCCATCTCTACCTGCTCTACCCGATTCTTGATAATAGCCTTCAATATTTTTAGGTAAGTCATAGTGAACTACCAAGCGCACATCGGGTTTATTTATGCCCATGCCAAAAGCGATCGTCGCGATCATGACTCTGACATCATCTCGAATAAAGCGATTTTGATGATCGGTACGAATTTTTGACTCTAGACCCGCATGATAAGGGAGAGTGCTAACGTCATCTTGATTCAGTTTGGCGGCAATTTCATCAACTCTTTTCTTGGAATTGCAATAGACGATCGCCGATCCATCGACATCCTGAATTTTTTTAAGTAGCTGACTGTAGGAATTTTTAGTTTTAGGAATTACCTCATAGTAAAGGTTAGGGCGATTAAAGCTAGTGATAAGAGTTTGGGGCGATCGCAGTTTTAACTGGTCTAAAATATCTTGCCGCACTCGTTCTGTAGCCGTTGCCGTCAGTGCCATAATCGGAACTTCTGGATATTTAGCTCGAAGTTGTCCTAGTTGGCGATAGTCTGGACGAAAATCATGTCCCCATGCCGATACACAGTGCGCTTCATCGATCGCAAATCCCGAAATTCCCACCCTCGATTTAACTACTTCTAAAAATGGCAGGAAAGATTCATTAAATAACCGTTCGGGCGATACATAAAGTAGCTTGATCGAACCAGCTAAGATTTCCGACTCCCGTTGATAGCGATCGCCACTACTCAAACTACTATTTAAAAATGTCGCACCAATGCCATTATTCAGCAAAGCCGTTACCTGATCTTCCATCAACGCAATCAAAGGCGATACCACTATCGTTAAGCCAGATTTAAGTAGTGCGGGAATCTGAAAACATAGAGACTTGCCGCCGCCCGTGGGCATAATTACGAGCAAATCTCGATCGTTTAATGCCCCTTCGATAATTTCTTGCTGCCCCTCTCTAAAGCGATCGTAGCCAAAGTAATGCTTTAAAGCTTGTTGGGGAGAATTAATCATAAGAGCGATCGCCTATCTTAAACAAATGGAACTAAATATCAGCCAACTTTGAATAGAAAAAGGTAGGTAAAGATCTACACTTGGCATTTTATATTCTAAGATTTTTACTTTTTACTCTAGCAACTAGGCTTTAGACTCTATTGATTGCATTTTAGACTCTATAAGTTAAACTTTTTGGTCTAAGGTTTGTAAGTTTTATTCTATAACTTAAGCTTATTACTCTGAAACTAAGGCTTATAAGTCTATGACTTAGATTTTACGTTCTAAGATTTAGAATTTAGACTCACTTAATTAAAGATTATTAGCGATCTAATGCCCTTCGACTTTACTGCTATATTCCAAACCACTCATAGCTGTATCTAGATCGCTCAGATCTGCTAATTGCACTTTAATCATCCACGAGGCACCGTAGGGATCTTCGCCAATCTTTTCGGGAGCATCAACTAAATCGTTATTTACTGCCAAAACCTTACCGCTTACAGGCGCATTCAGATCTTCCACTGCCTTGACTGATTCCACCGAACCGAAAGGCTCACCTTTAGTTACATCTGTGCCCACTGCGGGTAATTCCACAAACACCACATCCCCCAACTGGTCGATCGCAAAGGCAGTAATTCCCACCGTAGCTACGTCACCTTCAAGGCGAATATATTCATGGGAGTCGGTATATTTAAGCTCGTCAGGATATGTAAACATTTTTTTAGCTAGTTTTGATTTATTTACTGGATTAATTCTCTGGATTAATTCACTTGATTAGGTGCTTCGAGAGCGATCGCCCGCTTAGAAAAGCCCCATATAAATATAAGTCCAATGCAGGTTAGCATCAACCACTCAGGTGGAACATAATTATCCGAAAAGACTTTAATTAGCAGTCTTAGCCCCACCAAAACCACGATTAAATAGCCCGCAGGCTCCAGATTAGCAAACTCTCCCAACCATTTAATAAATAAACTTGCTAAAAGCCGCAGAGAAATAATACCAATCAGTCCACCCAAAAGTACCAACCATGTCTCTTGTGCCACTGCCACTGCCGCCGTCACGCTATCTAAAGAAAAAGCTAAATCTGTAAACGATACCAAAACCACCACTTGCCATAGTTTATTAGCTAAGACCGTGGGATGTCCATCTTCGTCATTTTTATTGCGCTTTATAAAATAACTTCCCGATAGCCATAGTAAGTAAATCGCACCTGCCAACTCAAACTGCCAATATTTAATTACCCAAGTCGCCGTCAAAATTAAGATAATCCTCAACACAAAAGCGCCAATTAACCCATATCTCAAAGCCCATTCTTCTTGCTTGGGATCGGGCAAACTTCTCACCAATGCCGCTAAAGCGATCGCATTATCCGCCGATAAAATTGCCTCTAATAAAACCAAAACCAAAATAGTTGGTAATGTCTCGACCCGCAGCGAATCGGGATGAAAGTCTATTAATTGAGTAACAAATTGGATTAATTGATTAACTAATTGATGGAGAGGTTGATCGAGCATTGGCGATGTAAAAGGTGTTAAAAGATACTTTGTTATTCACTGATTATTACTCAACATTAGCAGCGATAACCAAAAATGCGTTGGCGTACCTAAGGAATTACTTGCAGAATACTCACAGAACCTTATTATGTTGGGAAGAAGTTTGTAACCCAGATCCAAGCCCTACACATAAGCAAGATCTAAGTGACTTGTTTTCTAGTACAATCACCATACACCCAGTTTCAGCCTAAATTCATAGCTAAATTCACAGAGTAAATACAGGAAAAAGTATGAAATTCTCAATGATTACCGCTTTATTTTCAATATCTTTAAGTGCATCTGCCGCAATTTTAAGTATCACTGCTCCAGCTTGGGCTCAGAATGTCGCTCATGTTGAAAAACTGGTTCAAACCTTAGAATGTCAACGATGTGAATTGAGTAATGCCAAGCTTGATGCTAGGAATTTAAAAGGAGCGTTTATGAATGCTGCCGATCTGAGAAACGCGATTTTTACAGGTAGTAACCTATTTGACACAGAATTTGTAAACGCTGACCTCAGAAAAGCCAATCTCGAAAGAACCGATCTGAGAAATTCAACTTTAATTGATGCCAACATGGAGGAGGCGAATTTAGCGGGTGCCAATATCAGAAATGGCAGATTAAAATATGTGAATTTGACTAAGGCAGATTTGAGAGGAACTAATTTTAATGATGCTGAATTAGTTTACACGGATTTAATTAGAGCTAATCTTACCAATGCTCAACTCCGTAATTCGAGTTTGTACAAAGCTAACCTTACCAGTGCCGTTGTCAGAAATACTGACTTTTTCCGTGCCAACTTAACCGATGCCAATTTGACAGGGGCGGACTTCTCAGGTGCCGACCTTACAGACGCAATTATGACAAATGCGAACTTGACAGGAACCAATTTCTGCAAAGCGGTCATGCCCGATGGTAAGGTTTCGCAAATAGGTTGTAAGTAAGAGTTTTTAGTATTCTGACTATTTAAGTAACTAGATTTAATTAGATTTAATTAGTGGACTGGGGCAACCTAGTCTTTTTTATTGGCTAAACTTACGGGCTTAATACCAACTAATACCAACTATTAATCGCGCCAATTATTAACCAAATTAACTATATAAGGACTTACGCAGCATAAAAAGAAAACCTATATTTAAAGGGGGTCTGGGGCACAGCCCCAATTGAGGGCGAAGCCCTCAAACTCTCTTGCACTGGATTTCTGTGGATTTGAGTGCGTAAGTCCTATATATGAAAAAGAGCGATCGCCATTAGCCCTAACACGGAAATTTAAAGATGGTAGCTTTTACTACTATAAGTTTGAAGTGATTACATTAAAACTGTATAGATTGTTCTATTTGATTAAATAATCGTCATGGAAACTACAACTTTAATCAGTCCCCAAGACCTTGCAGCCACTACCGAAGCAGTGATTATCATCGATACTCGCGATCCTAGTGAGTATGCGATCGCCCATATTCCTAATGCTGTCAATATTCGGGATATTTTACCTATCTCGCCACTTCCACCCCAGCAGGAACTAAGGCTTTACAAGAGCACTTTGCCGAATTATTAGGAAAATCTGGACTATCGGGCGCAGAAACGGCTGTAATTTATGAAGATGCTATGAACAAGGGCTTTGGACATTCATGCCGCGGCTATTTTTTGCTCAAATATTTAGGTTATCCCAAGGTCAGTATTCTCCACGGTGGCTATAAAGCTTGGGTTAATGCTGGACTTCCCACAACTGATGAAGTTTCTATTCCCAATCCGAAGACTTTCCCGCTTCAACCTGATGAAACAATTATGGTGACTGCCCCGCAGATGTTGGAAGTGATGGATAATCCTGCGATCGCCAAGCTTGATGTTAGAGATAAAGATGAATGGATGGCAGAGAGTTCGTTCGTCTCCCTATGGCAAGATTTTTGTCCGCGTATGGGTAGAATCCCTAATTCTGTATGGATTGAATGGTACGACCTGATGATTCCAGATTCCGAAGCTCCTACCTTTAAACCTAAAGAAAAGATTCTAGATGTGTGCAGCAAAGTTGGAATTACTCCCGATCTGATGGTTTATGTGTATTGCTTTAAAGGATCGCGCGCTTCAAACACGATGGTGGCATTAAAAGAAGCGGGATTTAAGGATGTTAGAAATTATTTTGCTTCTTGGAATGAGTGGTCGAGAGATGAAGCTTTTCCGATTGAATCTGGAGTTCCTGCTTAGGATTTCTTTTAAGATTCCTTAAGTGATATTTTAACTAGACTTCGCATTAGATCGAATCCTCTTTTCAAGCGATCGCTCTGATTGTACAAACGATTCATTAATAAAGTTCCTTCCATTACAGTTAAAATTTCTTCAGCTAAGATATCTGGATTTACATTCGGTTTTAGCTGATTTTTTGCTTGGTTAAGAGCTTGGGTAATTAGTTCTTGCCATTGATTGAAGACTTCGATTAAATGAGTTTGAAACGAAGAGTCATGGGCAACTAAATCTACGATCAAATTTCCTAAAAAACAGCCGCTACATTCAATTTCTTCAATATGACTGGCTTCCATCAAGTCTATAAGTGCAAATACCTTAGCGATTCCATCATCATCTGAATCTTGACCTGATATCCGATCTTCCCTACACTGACTGAGATTGGCTTTAACTTTTGTCCATTTAAAATCAATTAAAGCATGGGCTAAATCATCTTTAGAGTGAAAATAATTATAAAAACTTCCTGAAGATGTCTGACTAACGGCAAATAACTCCTTCAAACCACTAGATTGGAAGCCCTTACGATGAATTAATTTCAGAACAGATTCTAAAATATCTTCGCGTGTACGTTTAACATTGGTCATTGGATCGGCGACATCTGAAATAAACACTAAGATTATCATCATGATGTACTACATTCTCTTAATACACCCCCTAAAGATTGGCGATCGGTTGGATCTTCCTAGTAAATAATTCTTACGTTTTATGATGAATTTAAACTAATAAAACAAATCAATCAAAAAAGTGAATTTCTCATTCAATAAATCAAACCTTGCTGTGTCATATTTTAAGGAATTAACAAATGATTTTGACTTAATTTTTTAAGATCATTTTTTAAGATCA
>CAZLKI010000026.1:0-5282 GCA_964560035.1 uncultured Synechococcus sp. | reverse complement strand
ATTTTTTAAGATCATTTTTTAAGATCAGTTTAGTGGCAATCAAAAGCATTAGAACATTATCTAACTCGGAAACTGAACTGAAACAAACTGAGATTAAATTTAAGGAGAATTAGATATGATTACTACTCCAGAAGTACTTCTTCGTTCGATTGAAAAATTTTATATTGAAATAACCGAACCCCTCGATCCTTATTTTGCCTTAACCCTAACTAATCTAAGTGTAAAACTTACTGAAACTATCTATAGCATGGGCTATCAAGATGGACAGAGAAGCAATTTATCCTGTGATTTGTGTGGTGATGGTAAATGCAAAATGTTATGAAATCAAATAGCTATCAAAACGATAGCTGTTTGGACGATAGCTTAAGAGACATTAATGTAAATTCACAGTCATTTCACTCATTTTTAAAGGAATCATATCCTCCTTTAGTTGGCACTCCACCTTTGCCCGAATGCGAAGTCTGTGTAATTGTACCTGTTCGTAATGAAGTAGAACTGTTAGAAGGATGTTTGACCGCTCTTGCCCACCAAATCGATCTCCAAAATAAACCTCTAGATTTCAAGCGATATGAGGTTATTTTATTGGCTAATAATTGTACTGATGATTCTGTAGCGATCGCGCGGCGTTTTTCCCTTCAGCATCCAAATTTCAGATTACATATTGTTGAGCGCGTTCTCCCTCCGACTGAAGCATATATTGGGCGAGTGCGGCAAATGTTAATGGATGAAGCATATCATCGCCTCGCTAGTTTGGGTTTGGCAGGACTGGGTTCTAAGACTGGTATTATTGCATCAACTGATGGAGATTCTCAAGTTTCACCAACCTGGATTGCGGCAACTTTAGTGGAAATATCGCGTGGAGTAGATGCTGTAGGCGGTAGGATTATCGCCGATTCTGTCAGTTGTAATGCCCTAGAACCGCGTGTAAAAATGCGTTATCTTCAAGGAGATGACTATCACCAACTCAAGATTGAGCTTGAAAGTTTTCTCGATCCCAATCCCTACGATTGTTTCCCCCGCCACACCCAGCACTACGGCGCAAGTCTAGCAGTAACTGCCAAAATGTATCGACAAGCAGGAGGTATGACCGCCGTTCGGACTCCAGAGGATGTTGAGTTTTATCGAGCTTTGCTAAGGGTTGGGGCTAAGTTTCGCCATAGTCCTCTGGTTCGGGTGACAACTTCGGCTCGACAGACTGTACGCACCGAGGGAGGATTTGCCGCACAGCTGAATGAATGGGCGATCGCCAGTCAACAAAATCAGCCTTTTTTAGTGGAGCCGTTAGGTGCAATTGAAGCGCGAGCAAAAACTCAACGACAACTTCGCCATCTTTGGGAACGTATTCTAAACGGTTATCAATATACTGAAGCAAATCTTATTTCCTATGCAGATACCTTGGGAATTAGTTCCGAGTGGCTAATGGCAAAAATTATTCAACCTCATTCCTGCGATCTCCTATTTGAACAAATCGAAGCGCGTCAACAACAAGAGGAAATATGGAACCAGCGTTGGATTTTAGTCCCTTTAGAGCAAGCGATCGCCGATCTAAATATCCGTTTACAACAACTTCGCTTAAACCAAGATCGGACTAAAACTAAATTTCCCGCTCAATTCTCATTTAATGGAGTTGCTTAAAATGACCGCAATCACAGAAGTCAGTCCAAACGTACTATCTACCGTCAGTAAGTCTGTTCGTTGCTTGTCGAAGGTTACCCTTAAATCTTCACTATCTGAATGTTTAGCCCATGCTGAAGAGGTTGCCAAGTTTTGTGCTGAAAATGCTCCTTTGATTGACCTGAATGGAAGTTTCCCAGTTCGAGAATTTGAGCGGATTGCAAAATTGGGGCTGCTTACGGTGCCATTAATGCCAGAGTTTGGCGGCTTGGGCTTGGGAATTGATGCGAGTCTTACATATCAGATGTTAATGCTACTCAAAAAGATCGGATGGGGCAATTTAGCTGTTGGCAGAATTTTTGAAGGACACGTTAATGCGCTTCAGATTATTCAAACCTTTGGCACGCGATCGCAAATCGAACGCTATGCCTGTGATGCCCGCGATCGCCATAAAATTTTTGGGGTTTGGAATGCCGAAGCCAGCGATGGAGTTAAAGTTATTCCTTTAGAGAATGGAATGTATCAACTACAAGGTAGCAAAACCTTTTGTTCGGGATCGGGCTATGTCGAGCGTCCTTTTGTAAATGGCTCTTTACCCGAAGGCGGTTGGCAAATGTGTGTAGTACCGATGGATCGGGTTAAAACCCATAGCGATCCAGACTGGTGGAAGCCCTGTGGGATGAGGGCAACGGCAAGCTATAAAGTTGATTTTAGCAATATCGAACTAGACGCTGAATCACTAATTGGTAAAGCCGAAGACTATAATCGCCAGCCTTGGTTATCGGCGGGAGCGATTCGGTTTACCGCAGTTCAGCTGGGTGGTGCTGAGGCTCTATTTGATGCCACTCGTCAGTATCTCCAAAGCCTAAATCGTGCCAACGATCCATATCAAGAAGCCCGAATCGGACAAATGGCGATCGCAATTGAAAGCGGTAACTTATGGCTGAAAGGAGCGTCAGATTTAATCGCTAATTATGCACCGACTTTTGGCGGAACCTCTAGCGAAAATGGTCATCAGCAATTCGATCAAGTCCGCAGCGATCGCCTCGTAAACTACGTCAATATGGCAAGAACCGCGATCGAACAAATCTGTATGGATGTTATCCAACTTTGCGAGCGTTCCGTTGGTACCCGTGGACTGATGCCTCCTTATCCAATGGAGCGAATTATTAGAGATTTAACTCTTTACCTACGCCAACCTAGCTTTGATGCCACTCTTCAATCCGTTGGCAAGTATGGATTATCTGATATTTAATTACGTTCTTTAATTTGATCTGAATTTTAGTATGAATCAAGCGATCGCCGATCCTCTATCAAGACCTTTAGATTTATCACTTTGCTCCATTGCCAAAATAGCTACGGAACCAGTTTTAGTAGTCGCGCCTCATCCTGATGATGAAAGCTTGGGTTGTGGTGGTGCGATCGCTTTACTCAGATCTTTAAAGTACACAGTTAAGATATTAGTGATGAGTGATGGGACAAAATCTCATCCTAATTCTCGTAAATATCCTAAAGATGCTCTTAAACATCTACGCGAAACCGAAACCCGCGCGGCAATGACTATATTGGGAGTCGAGCCCGATCATATTACTTTTTTAGAATTGCCTGATGGGGCTGTACCTGAATCTGGAACCATAAATTTTGAAGCAGCCGTGAATAGATGTCATGCCTATCTTGAATTAATGAACCCTAAAATTATTTTGGCTCCGTGGCGATTCGATCCCCATCCCGATCACCGCGCGACATCGCAACTCCTTTTTAGTGCGTTAAAGCAAGCTAAGAGTTTTCCCATTCCTAAAGTTATTGAGTATCCAATCTGGGATTGGGATTTAGATCAACGACAATTGTTAAATCAAAGTTCTCTTTACTCTGGTCTATTAAATGCTTGGCGATTAGATATCAGTAAAGTTTTATCCCTTAAGCAAGAGGCGATCGCTACCTATCGTTCCCAAACAACCGACTTAATTGATGACGATCCTACAGGCTTTCGACTTACCGCACAAATGCTTGAAAATTTTACTCAGCCTTGGGAAATTTATTTAGAAGAGAATTACTAAGTCCATTAAACCTAATCCATTAAAACTATGACTTCATCGCAATCACTGCCCGCAAGCTACTTTGACGCACTTTATCAAGCCGATCCCGACCCGTGGAAGTTTGCGACAAGTGAATACGAAGCCCATAAATATGCTGCAACTATTGCCGCCCTGCCTAAATCTCGATCCAAATCTGCTTTGGAAATTGGCGGATCGATTGGCGTGTTAACTGAGATGCTCGCTTTGCATTGTGATTCAGTTTTATCGATCGATATATCTAAATTGGCACAGGACTTAGCAATCCAACGCTGCCACAAATTCGATCGCGTTCAGTTTGAGTTGATGAATTTCCCCCATGAATATCCACAAGAAAAATTCGATCTAATTTTAGTATCTGAGGTCGGTTACTACTGGTGTCGCCAAGATTTACAAACCGCCAAAAAACGTATCCTCGAACTTCTCGAACCAACTGGAAACTTACTCCTAGTGCATTGGTTGCCAATCTCTCCCGACTATCCACTTACTGGTGACGAAGTACATGATTATTTTATAGAATGCGTACCGCTATCTCTTCAACATTTATCCAGTCAAAGGAATAAAAACTATCGTTTAGATCTATTTGAACGTGTTTGAGTACAAAATACCCAACCTGTAATAGAGTTTAAGCATATCTCATCTATCAACATTTGCCGCCGCGACTTCTGCTTCTAATCTGGTGTGAATTGCCACCGAGGTTGCCATCTCAGCTTCATGTAACATCGCCATTAATACAACAATCGCTTCAATAGCATAGTCTTCAGCCTTATCTGCTAGATGTTCGAGTTTCATGGCTTCTCGTTGTGCACCTGCTTTATCAAGTTTTAATTGAATCTTAGATTGAGTTTCTTTAGTTGTGAGTTGATTATTTTTAAGGGATTTTGCCCGATTTTCAACTTCTTCTAAATTATTACTAAGTTGTTTAGTGAATCTATCAATTGTGGTATTCATAATGTTTCCTTTTATGTGGTGAATGTTTAAGAAATTTTTAGAAATTATCAATAGGTTTAAGATATACAATTGATTAGTGCCTATTCGTTTTCCTAGTTTTTATGCTGATCCGATTCTCTATTTTTTATCAATTTCTTGTTTGAGAAGTAAGGCAAACATAGTTTGTTGACCCAAATAGAGCAAATGCAGGTCGGCTAATAGTTTTTTAGCATTTTCTATATCAATATTCTGTAGCTGTAGGCAAAATTTAGTGTGGGCAAATTGTTTCTCTAACGTTAGATCGTTCATTTACTCATTCCTCATAATTAACTTCCAAGCATACAACCTGAAAGAAGTTTATTTGTATATTGATGAAGTTTAGGTCGGATATTTAAATTAAATCTAAACTTTTACTAGAGGGTCGTGCCCCCAATTCATTAAAGAATATCGCCAATGGGTTTTTTTTACATCTCCCGATGGACGTTGGGCGGAATGACGCTTTACATAGCTGATTACTCTCTGCATCTGGACGATATCATCTTCCCTATAGTCTGATTGCTTTTGCAGTAATTCTACAATATACTTTCCCGACTTATGCCCAATAGATTCATCGTTTCCATTCTTTTGACCCACTTCCTTAGAATCATCAGTATCTAACCAACTTTG
>CAZLKI010000025.1:0-17287 GCA_964560035.1 uncultured Synechococcus sp. | reverse complement strand
GTATGGGAAATTTGAGATCACTGAATTCTATGATTTATCTTAATTGATTCATTGATTATTTTGTAAATAACTAAGATTTTTTGACAGTCAATGGGAAATTAGAAAAAAGATTATTTTTTATTTTTGACAGCCTGTGGGAATATTTTATATCTTGTTAATCTTGATATCAATCAGTTTGCGGCACATATATGTATTTGGAAACCCTATTATTTATGACATGAGATGGGAAATATTTTTCTAAAAAATAGACTTTTTGCTATTGCTTTTCCCCATTTAGTGTAGTAATTTAATCTAGTTAGTTCGGTTAGATTTCTCGCTACCTATAGATACATTATTTCTTTACTTCTCATTTAAGGTTCGAGATTCAATAGATTTTTTTCATATTACAAGTTTCCCCAATTTCTATCTCAAATCCTGTTAAAAATTATGATTCGCAATTTAAAGTTTGATGGTCTAGTTAATAGTCTTAAAGTTAAGGCAATTTTCGGTATTTCTCTAATTGGTTCCTTGGCGATTCCATTAGTCGCTCATGGTTTGCAAACTTCGGAAGGTTTTGAGAATGGTACTAAATTCTCTTATACTGCTGCCACTGTAACCTTAAGTTCTGGTAGTTGGTATTTAGATAATTCGCTGATCGGAAATACTACTTCGGATCGCAAAATAGGAACTCAATCGGTTAGAGTTCAGGGTTCTGGCTATGTAGAAATGCGGTTTAATAAAACTGGTGGCGCGGGAACGGTTACGATCAAACATGCTAAGTATGGAACCGACGCAAGCACTAATTGGGCTCTTTTTTGCTCTACTAATAATGGCAGTAGTTGGTCTCAAATTGGTTTGACTACAACCACCAGTTCCACGACTCTGGTTACTTCAACTTTTAATGCTAACCTTTCTGGAAATGTCCGTTGTTCAGTTGACAAACAGGATGCAACTACAAATCGCCTAAATATTGACGATATAGTTATTTCTGACTATGGCACCTCACCTACACCTTCGCCTAGTCCAAGCCCCTCTCCTTCACCTAGTCCAAGCCCTTCTCCTTCACCTAGTCCAAGCCCTTCTCCTTCACCCAGTCCAAGCCCTTCTCCTTCATCCTCAGTACATTTAAAGCTAGGCAATCCATCTGGTGCTGGTTTTAATCTTAACAACTTCCTTTTAGATAAATTGCAATATGCCGTTAGTTATAACTGTAGTCTGGGTCGTGCTAATTGGGTATCTTGGCAATTAAACAGTAGTTGGCTAGGTTCTACTCCCCGACAAGATAACTTTCGCGCTGATACCAGTTTGCCTAGTGGATGTTATCAAGTTCAAGGTAGTGATTTCAGTGGTAGTGGATTCGATCGCGGGCATTTGACTCCAAGTGGCGATCGCACTAGCTCGGTTACTAATAACAGCGCGACTTTTTTGATGACTAATATGATCGCTCAAGCTCCAGATAACAACCAGGGTGTGTGGGCAAACCTTGAGAATGAGGCTAGAATTCTGGTTTCACAGGGTAAAGAGCTTTATATTATTGCTGGTGGAACTGGCATAGGTGGGACTGGTAGTGGTGGATATAGAACTACTATTGCGAATGGTAAAGTACAGGTTCCTAGCAGCACTTGGAAAATTATAGTTGTCCTCAATAGCCCTAGCTCTGGTTTATCTGGAGTTACATCAAGTACGAGAGTGATTGCGATTAATATTCCCAATACTCAAGGAGTTCGGAATGCTGATTGGAGAAGTTATCGAGTTAGTGTTGATTCCCTTGAATCTTTGACTGGGTTTGATTTTCTTTCTTTAGTTTCTGCATCTACTCAATCTGTAATTGAATCGAGAGTTGATAATCAGTAAGTTCGTTATTATTTCTCTATAAGTGCGATCGGGCTTTTACTTTAACTCAATCCTTTAACTGAATCAGAGTAAAGCTCCGATCGCCTTAATAATCATCTAATCTCATTCATTCCTTTTTGGTAATTATTCTTTAATCACATACAAGAAGCTTATGTCCGAACCTATGAAAATACACATAAAATCTACAATCTTGATTTCGATTTGTATATCTAGTAACTTAGCATTCACAAATTTAGTTAACTCACAGCCAGCCCTTGATTGTAATAAAGTGACTCCTGATGATGTGGTTATTACATCCCAAGGTGCAGAATCAGTCGGGAAGTATTGCGATTTTCAGGAGAAACTCCCACAAGTATTCACTAATGATAGAGTAGAATCCCAACCTCCAACTTCACCCCGTTCTAAATTTGGTAAGCCTTATAGTTCAAAAGGGAGTGTTTGTCGCGATCGCGGTATCGATACAATCTGTTTGAGTCCGAATAATGCCTCTAAATTGAATGAGCTGAAATAGTATTGTTTACCTATATGCTCGTTTGGGTTACTAAGTTTCGATCGCTTTAGTGGAAAGCCCTATAAGGTCATCAGTTGGAGTTTTCCCGATTATGTAGATATCAATGCTTGAAGTACCAACTCGATAGACTTTAATCTCTTCTAGATTATCTTTGAGGGTATTAAAAAGTGTTTGGAATTTTACAACTTCTTGCTTCTGATGTTCGTCATGCCACTCTTGTGCAAAGGCAATGTTTCTAAAGAGATATTCTAGTTCGACTTCCTCTATTAATGAATCTTGGGGATGATTTGTGATTTGGAGGATTTTTTGAGTTGTCAGTGGTTCGCATTTACTCCCCCAATTAATGACTTCAAATGGATATTCTGACTCGCTCATCATCAATAAGCCAGTGGATGACTGTTTCAGAATCTCAATAATATTGGTATTCATTTATGTTTACTTTTAGTTGAGGTGTCAATCGAAATAATTAGCTATTGTCAGCATTTTAACCTAGCCCTTAACGTCCCAAAGCATGAAGCTCATTAATTGTCTGAGCGCAGCGATCGGTAATTGCTTGAAGTTGGGAGCGATCGCTTTTAGGATCGGGTGGATATATGACTTCGCCAATTCTGATTGTGACTGGATGAAAACGCGGAAACTTGGCACCTTTAGGTAAAATCTCATGAGTACCCCAAATGCTGACAGGGAGTAGCGGCGTATTAGTTTTAGCGGCAATCAAAGCAGCACCCAATTTTGGATCGGTAATTTTGCCATCCATTGTTCTAGTTCCCTCTAAAAATACCCCCGTTGCCCAACCATGTTCTAAGGATTCAACCGCAGCCCTAATTGCCGCGCGATCGCCCGTTCCCCTTTTAACTTGATACGCCCCATACAGCTTAATTACAGTTCTCAGTACGGGAATTTTAAATAACTCCTCTTTTGCCATAAATGCTACGGGACGATTTACACAATTAGCCAAAATCAGCGGATCGAAATCGCTGGCATGATTACTAACTATAATTACCGCTCCTTGCTTGGGCACATTTTCTTCGCCATAAATCTTGCTCCTAAAGCAAATATGTAATAGCGGGCTCACAACCGTCCACTTCGATAAGTGATAAAAAGCTAAACTAATTTTTGGTTCTCGTAATGCTAATTTAGCCATTGATATTTAGCCATTAATATAAGGCATCTACTTGAGCCATTCCGTCACCTTTGATGTAACTTTATCGGTAAGTTTAGCAGTAAGTAAGCCAGTCAAATTAGCAGTCAGGCGATCGCGCTTTTGTTTGCGTTGCCATGTATCGAATTGTTTAGCATAGCCACTACCATTTTTTTGATAGGTTGCCCAAGCATCCAAAGCTACGCCTAAACCCCAAAACATCAATGGATACGCTGCCCACGTAATATGCCCCGAACTAACGATATCAATGCCGCTCAAAAAAGTATTAACTATGGCAAACTTCAAAACCCCTTCTCGAAACTTTTGCTGCTTGTAAGTATTAAATTCGGCTAGTTCTAAATTTTTTACCTGCTGCGATCGCCATCTTTGTTCTGCTGCTAAAAATTCCTCGCGATTCACACCTAGTTCTAAAGCAATCTCACTAACTTGCTCTCGACTAAGCTTATGCGGATTAGAACCCCGATTATTCAAAGCCTCTCGCAAAATTTGGCTTACCTGTTCCTCGTCATAAAAATCAGCCATGACTTTAAAGTTTTATTTAAATGGTTTTATTTAAAGGTTAATCTAAAAATTAATCAAAATACCCCACTCCTATACTTTAATACCGAATCCGAGGATCGATCCACGCATTGATTAGATCGATCGCAATACTCACAACCACCACAATTAAAGCAAACATAATTACTACACCCTGTACCACAGGATAATCGCGGGCAACTAAAGCTTCAAATAATCGATTTGCCAAGCCCGGATAAGAAAAAGTTACCTCAGTTAACACCGCTCCACCTAACAAGGAGGCAAAAGTCAATCCCATCACCGTAATTACAGGAATTAAAGCATTTTTTAAAGCATGATTCACTAATACCGCTCTGCCATTTACACCCCTAGCGATCGCCGCCTCCACATAATCAGAGCGTAAAGTATTTTTTAGATTAACCCGCACAATCCGCTCGAAAATGCCACTAATTACAATTCCCAAACTCAAAGCAGGCAGACACAAATAATGCAAGCTGGTCAAAAATAAGCCAATATCGCCTTTTAACAAAGAATCGACCGTAAATAAACCCGTAATATTTGCTGGCGCAGTCATAGTCGCAGGAAATCTCGTGCCAATCGGAAACCAACCCAACTGTACAGAAAGCACCAACTGCAATAGCATCCCGATCCAAAATAGCGGTAAAGAATAAGTAATAATCCCAAATAAGCGTCCAAACAAATCCCACCCAGTATTTGGTCTTAATGCCGCGATCGCCCCCACACTTACACCGACAATTAAAGCGATCGCCATGCTATAAATTGCTAATTCCGCCGTTGCAGGAAAGAAGTTGCCAATAATTTCTGTTACCTTTGCCCCAGAGCTAGTAAGAGATTCGCCCAAATTCCCATGCAGCAAATCATTTATATATCTAAAATACTGCTCTCCCCAAGAACCCGACAATCCTAACTGCAAGCGTAAAGCATTTTTTACTTCCATCGGAGCCTTCGCCCCCAAAATTGCATCGACAGGATCTCCTGGTGTTGCCCGCATTAACATAAAAACCAAAGTTGCGATCGCCCACACTAATAATGGAGCCAACATCAACCTTGTTAGTAGATAGTAAAGGAGCGATCGCGATCGGCTAGACATATAACAGTGAATAATTTGCAATCATATTAAAATGGTTCAAGTGTTATGTAAATATGGAAATACTCAAAGCCAGCGGTGCTCGGACAAACTTATTTAATCTTCTTGAGCAAGTTAATAAAGATCATCTGCTGCTAACTTGGAGGCAAATATTAAATTGTTGTTAGAAATTATTAAACACAATCCCTTTGAACCACCCTACGAAGAACTATCAGGTAATCTAAAGGGATATTATTCGAGAAGAATTAATATCAAACATCGACTGGTTTATGCCATAAATGAAGAAGCCCGAATAGTCAGAGTCGTATCGGTTTAGTTACATTACGAATAAAGCGATCGCCATCGACTAGATATACAACACCGAACGATTGACAAGAATTTAAGATAGAGGCAAACAAAATGACTGCTAGAGAACAATTATTACAAGAAATTCAACACAGTCAAGAATCGCTAATTCAAGAAGTACTGGACTTTTTACTTTTTGCAAAAAGCAAACATTCTCCAAAACTTGAAGTAGCGGAAAAGGAAGTGCCTCATCAACCTATCTGGGAATTTGCTGAAGAATTAATGCGAGACGCTACACCAGAAGACCTAGAATATTTACCGCCTGATGGGGCAAGAAATCATGACCACTATCTTTATGGCGCACCAAAACAATTATGAGAACTGTCTTTGCTGATACCTATTACTGGATTGCACTTTTGAGTGCTAACGGTGAGGACACTAAGCAAGTTATTAAGTTTGGTCGGGCTAACCCAAATTTAAAAGTAGTGACATCGGAACCTGTGATCGATGAAGTTCTTAACTTTTTTGGCAGTAAAGGTGATTTTTTGAGAGTACGAGCATTTAAGCTCTGCAAGAAGATTTCTAGTGATTCGGCAATTCAATTGATTCCCCATGATATTTACCTGAGGGAGTCTGCATTAGCTTTGTATGGCGATCGCATAGATAAAGGCTATAGTTTCACTGATTACTATTCGATGATTGTGATGCAAAGAATTGGAGTTTTTGAGGTGCTTACTCATGACAAGCACTTTACTCAAGAGGGTTTTACTATTTTGTTCCCTTGATACTGTACACAACAGTAAGGGATCCAACATTAACCTTGTCAGCAAATATGCCAGAAGCAATCAAAAACGACTAGAAATGAGCATTAATTACAAGAAGCTTCGCCCTTATCAAAGGTCTTTACCGCACCCAAAAGCGTTGACAAAACCACACATTTTTTTGTGTCATTATTCTGCCTGAGTTTTAGATATGGATCAGCTGCACTTAAATCTTTAGCATTTCCATTGGAATTAAATCTAAAGCTATTTATTCCAGTTACCTCTGAATTTAATGCTGAAGCATCTAAGG
This sequence comes from uncultured Synechococcus sp., assembly GCA_964560035.1. Classification (GTDB taxonomy): domain Bacteria; phylum Cyanobacteriota; class Cyanobacteriia; order Pseudanabaenales; family Pseudanabaenaceae; genus PCC-7502. The sequence goes on along the minus strand of CAZLKI010000025.1, from coordinate 10,801 downwards.
TAACTCCAGTTTCTAAATCTTGCCACTGCAAAGAATTCCACTCTGTCGTAGTACGCTGAGGATCAATTATTGGATTGACTACATACTGACCAATATTATTGGTATTTCTAAAACTTATTTGATAACTGAGTTTTTTAAGCTTTGCGGTACTTTGAGCATCTTTGACTGCTGAGAAAACTCGACTTTGGGCAGTCCTTATCCTTTGATTATTAGCAAAGCTTAAAAAACTTGGGGCGGCGATCGCAGATAGGATTCCAATCATTACTGCTACAACTAAAACCTCAATTAGGGTAAAACCATATTGATTCCGATCTTTACTGCCAGAAAGCCTTGCCTGTAAACATAATTGAGTTAAGAATTTATTTTTCATAGATAGTAAATATACTTGTGTTCCTATTAATCAACACTTAAAACTCCGCGACCAAATACTCTCACATTTGTTGTTGGCAAAAAACTTTCAAATACCGCATCCGACACTTGACGAAAAGATTGAGTATCAACTAACCTCGCTTTAGCATTAGTTCTTAAATATACCCTTGCAGAAATCCTACTTGCATTTACACAAGCATAAAAACTACTTAGTCCAATTGGATTAACAGCAGCATTTCCAAAATCTGGTGGTACTCTCTGCGAAAATATAGTCTGGGTTGGAGTACCCAAACCCGCTACTGATAAGCCCACACCTACTCCAGTATCTGGATTATCACAGCTTAGATTTGTAGAAGGCACGAGTGGAGTAGCAGTTGCTGAAAGCGATCCAGTTGTATTTTTAATGATATTGATATCAACTCTTGCATCCGCAGGCGAATTACCTATAATTCCATCATCTTGAGTCGGATCGTAAGGTGTATCATCTACAAAGTCTATGAGTTCTGTAAGAGGGTTTGAATTAAAGTTATAATCCTGACTTGATTTTCTCCACCTCTTCATGCGATCGGACAGCGTTCCAGCGCCAGATAGGTCGAATCTTTGAAATCCATTATCAGGTAAAATAGAATAATCGGTACAAACAAAACCACCAGCAATGCAGGCTGCTCTAGTTGTTATGGATTGGTCTGAAACTCTAACCGTAGCTAATTGACCTGCAGGGGTTGCAGTAGTGTCAATTGGGCAACTGCCTGGATTACTGAGAGCTGCAACCGTAGTATTGTCCCGACAACCCCATCTAATTCCATCTTTAAGTTCCCATCTCACAATGCGACTGGCACTTGACCAATTGGGATTAGTATCTTTCAATAAATAATAAACAACTAAAGAATAAGTATATTTATTCCCACCAATACAATTTAGATCGTTTTGAGAAGCTTCATCAAGACATCTTACAAATCTATTCTCAGTTGAACTTTGTCCTCCTTTCACTTCTTCATTGCGATCATATTTAAAGACTTTCCAAAATGCTAAAACAGGGGTGCAGTCATTGGTAGTTGGGTTACATTTGGAACCGTTAGGAATTAAATGAGGCAGTTGACTAGCTACTGTATTTCCTCCATTTGCTCCTGTAGCCCCAGTTTGATACAATCCATCGGCATCATATATATACACAGCCTCAGTCATATCATCAGCAATAAAATTCAAAGCCGCTTGAGCTTCCTCTTGAGCTTCAGATTTAGCTTGCTCAGTACGATCGCGCTCTAAAATGTTAATCAAAAATCCAAATAAAGTACTCACAATAATTGAGGCAATGATGATAGATACCAAAAGCTCAATAAGTGTAAAACCACTCGTGTTGCTAGACTTCTGACTTTTGATTAAAAATAATCTTTCTAGTAAAGCTTTCACCATAGTTGCCACCAATTTTAGTACTCAGGTTAAATTCAGTTATTAATTCAATTTTTCAAAATTAGTCCTATAGACTACAAAAGCTTTTAAGGCTCAGTAGCAGCCCTATTTATTACATCATTTAAGTTTCCAATAGGATATATCTCTGCTACAGTTGCGGCTAGAGGGTTTCCACGGTTTCCCAATGTACCAATAAAAACACTTGACTGCTCTGTTCGATCGGGCACAGCTCCATTTTCAAAAGCATCAGCTCGATAAACCCTCACTACCATCAAGAATCCTTGGTTTCTTGCAGCGTTTAACTCCGCTCTTCTTTGGTCATCAGTACCGCGCGCACATGAAACAGCAGGAACGGCAGGAGCGGGGGGAGCAGCAGGAACAGCAGGGGTGCAAGTAGCTGCGGGTCTGATTGCTTGGATTACTAGATCTTGCGGATCGCTAATGTCAAAGCCATTATTATTAGTGTCAATTAAAGTTCCAGGGTCGCGATTTCTTGTCGCTTCGACTGCTGTTGGATAGCCACTTAAATCACTAGGAGCAAATCCATAGTTAGGTCCTCTAAAGTTAGCAGCGATCGGCACAACAAACTTTTGCGGCAAAGGTAATGCTCCACCTCTAACACCATCAATATATGCCCTAAGTGCTTGAGTAGCCTGATCGACCCTCCGAGCCTGCACGCGGGATGCCGTAGTTAAAGCCAACATTGGTGCCACTGAAGTAATTAAAATACCTACCACTACCAAAGCAACTAAAGACTCGATTAAGGTATAACCCGAGCTTGTAGATTGAGATAAAAGTATTCTGATGTATGTCTGTTTAAGCCTAACCATATTTGGAGCCCACGTTTTAAATCTTGCAAAGTTAAATCATAAAAAAGTTCGAGATAATTATCAACATTAGTTAGTGGCTAATGGCAGTAGAATCCGACTTGGATCGGGGGTAGAAAGACAATTATCTGGTCTATCTTTACCCAAAGCCCAAACGGTATAGTTCCTCGGATTAGTTCCCTCCTTAGCTAGCCTGTCAATGTTAACATTTTTAGCATCAGGAGCGGGGTCTACGACATTTACAGCATTGGGAGCCGTAGGCTGAAGCGCACAGAGAAGTGATTTAACCCACGGATCGTTGGCATCAACTTCTCTTAAAAATTCATTTGCTCCAGGAATAGGTGAGGCAAATCTTTCAGCAAAACGATCTGCAGATTGAGTTAGCAAGCCTAAATCAAATCCCCATAGTCTATTAGGTGGAGAGTAAAAAGGAATCCTTTGCACCGTAGCCGCTTGGTAAACCTTATTAAAACTACTAAGTGATTGTGTGGCTGTAGTGCTAGTTGCAGGATTAATAAATAAAGTCTGAATGTCACTAGTAGTTAAGGCATTTGAAGCATTACCATAGGGCGCGGTCACTGAGAAAGGGGCAGTACCAAAAGCGCTTTTAGTATTTTGAATAAATCCACCTACGATCCTAAGATTTCTGCTAGTCCAATTTTCTAGTAACCGTACAAAGTTATGTAATCCACCACCTGTTTCTGCGGTAATAACTGGTTGACCAGACCCAGGACTTGTAGCCCCAACTGATGTGATGTAGGGAAGTCCAGAGCGAGATGGAGTATTCCCTGCTACAAAATAAACATTAATCTCACTTTCTGTTGCCCTTTGCGTCCATTGACCTGTATTGGGTATGGCAGCACTACTGTTACCAGTCATACTATTGTTATTATCAACAGTTAACGGTTGAGGAATGCCAGTAGTATACGCTTGAGTAGCTGGCTCTGAGTTATTGGTGGCTAACGTAGCGGTAGGGGAATGCAGTTGTAAAACTGGTAAAACAATCGGTTGAGTAGTTGTAGTCATGGCTGCGACTAAGGCTTGATTATCAATTCCATCCGATGTATCACTTGCAGAATTTGGAATAGTTGTAGCATCTTTCCTAAATGACCTAAACCCTAAAAAGCGAGTGCTTCTTAATGAAACATTGATGCCAGCAGTTGCAGGAGCAGTATTGACAATATTTAAAGTAGTTGCGGTATTTCGGTCGGAAGCACCAGCAGTTGGTGGCATAATCCCTAAGAAGTTACCACTTACAACCGAACTTTCAGTAGGGCTGAGGGGAGTAGGTCCACCTCGGATGGTCAATGCTCTTGCTGGCTGACCTGCTGGAGTTACTCTAGGAATAACCCAAAAAACATTATTCGGCTCTACTCCATCTAGTTGTAGCTTGAAGTTGTCTAAAAGTAAGTCTTGATTTGTACAGCTACGAAGAATAAATACTGGACTTGGCTGATCGGGATTAGCTTTAAGCCTGAGAATTCCTGAAACGGTGTTGGTTGTAGTTGCAGGGCAGGCTTCTTTCCATGAATCTGCAAGATTGAGATTAGGGATAGTTACAGCATTATCCAGTCCAGTCAGATTGATAACATGAACTTTATTAATTTCGTAAGTATTAGTAGCAGTAATGGTAACTACTCTAGTGTTTGGTAATAGTGGTGTTGGATTAGTAGCAACTACAGTAGGCGGCAAGCTTGCCACTCCAGTACCGATTAAAGAACCTTGTCCTCTAAATGCAGCATTCACAGGATCGAGATTAATGTTGGCAAATCCATTAGGCGATGTTCCCATAGCTGTAGAAATTGCTGCTCTAGGACTGCCATCGCTGGTAGGACAACTACCACCAGTAATTTGGGTTTCACCTGGAGCTTCTGTTGCCTGATAATTTTGAGAATCACCATTAACACCACATACAGAGTAGGTTGTCGCAGGTTTAATAGGGCTTGCTCCAGTTCCACTACCCGCATTGCTCGGATAGTGAGGATTAAAAGGTAAATTTAAATTTATTAAAGTGGTAGCAGGCGTATTACTGCCAAAAACTATATTTCCTCGTCTCGTACACAAAGCGTCCACCGAACCATCTGCGGTATCTATGCATACAGTGTCTGGTAATACTAACCGTCCGGGGACGTTAAGATTTGCTCTATTTGCTCCAGTGCTACCGGCTCCAATAGAGGGCCAACTATGGTTGTATATAAATAGGTTTCTATTATTACCATAGGTAACATTGTCTGATTCGCCTATAAAGTTATCATCGCTTCCAGCTCCTCTAAACCATAGTGCCCTCGGAGCAATACTTGGTCGTTGGGTGCTCATTCCAGGCAGCATTGGCGCAAATCCATCAGTGGCAGCAATGGCATCTCTAGGCTTAATTGGAACCTGACGATTAGCACCAAAAATACTATCTCCACTAAATCTAGTGATAGGTAAAGTTGGTGGAAGAACACTACAGTTATATGTAGTACCGCCTTCAAAAGTAGTGATAGTTGCTCCCCCAGCACATGTGGCTGGCAACGGATAACTGCCACCAAATTTTGGGTACGCGGCAGCAACCATGTTAGAAACATTAGGTAGTAAGGCTGCTCCCGAATATCTGAAGGATATATTAGGGTGGGACAATAGACCAAATACTGGAGGAGGAAGCATACCGCCCGGTGGCGGCGTAGGGGTTGGTGTAGGGGTTGGAGTAGGTGTAGGGGTTGGAGTAGGTGTAGGGGTTGGAGTAGGTGTAGGCGTTGGAGTAGGTGTTGGACAAGGAGTTGGGGTACGTACTGGTGCAGCATCATCGGCGGGCTGAGCGCGATCGTCTCCAGCCGATCCTGTAATTGCAGGTGTGGGGCTATTAGTTGGACATAGAGGGTTACTATTTCCAGTAGCCCCTGCTGGTCTACCAGGAGTAGCATTACGCACTGTGATTCGCCCTAGACCATCAAGACCATCTGGAGCAGCATTAACCGGAGCTGAAAGCCGAACTGTAAAATTTTCTCCGTCTTCCTGCATGATGTCTCTTACGACTAGGGCAACTACATTACAGGTATTAGTGCCAGTAGGAGTAAACCGCAAACTAGCAATAGGGTTACCTCTTAAGATAGTGGTTCCAGCAGCATTAACACAACTTGCACTATCTACATAAACTTCACCCAAGACATCAGTAATATTATTATCGGAAGCAGTAGATGGTTGGATTTGAGGTAGGGCTGAGAATGGGTTGGGTCCAACTCTTGCTAGCGCTGCGGTACCATTCGTCGGGGCAGGAACAACAATTCCAATGTTGGCTGTAACATTGCCGAGCGCGCTAGTTAAGTTATTAACAGTAACCGTAAATTGGTAGCGAGAGTAAGCTTCTGTAGAAGTATTTGTGTCTGGAGCAGTTGAAGCTGTAAGATAATTGGCTGCGTTTATAAGCGGCAGAGGAAGTGGCAAATTGGTTATATTGTTAATTAACCTACCTTCAACAGCAACACGGCTACTAATTCTAATTGTTGCACCAAGAGGGGGGCAAGCAATATCTCCATAACTATTACGATTAGCAGTAGAGAATGGAGTAGTCCTTTGACCTAAGGACTGAGGATAGGTGTAGCCCGTAGCTGAGTTACCGTCAATAACTCCAATTGGCATGGGCCAAGCCGAGAGAGCATTAGGACAATTCTGCGCCATAACTAGGGCTCGATTGCCATCAGCATAGATATCGTCATATCGCAAGAAAGAAACACGCCGAATAAATCTATCATCTACAGGATCGATAAAACGTGGAGCAGTGACTGGAGTAACCCCGACTGGAGTAACGCCAAAACGAGTGCGATTCGGTAGAGCTGTAGTACCTGCTCCAGTTTTAACCCAATCATTGATACCACAATTTTCGATGGGGAACTTACGACAAATCTCCATGTTGTATTCGCCATATCCCACACGCCGTTGGACGGGAGTTATACCATTGGCGTTATATGAGCTACGTCCTTCGTCGATCGCATAGGGAGTAGGGTTGGAGGGAAAGAGATTAGTGCGATCGTTGGTACTAGCATTAGCCGCAGCAGGAAGCCAGTCGGCATTAGTAACATAGTTATTATTGTAGAAACCAGAACGACGGCGCTGAATTACGTAAGAGCTATCTTTAATTTTTTCTGTATTGAGGTTAAGAGATGTCTGCCAATTGACACCCGTAGATGAATTAGCATTATTTCTAAGATCGTAGTCACCATCCGACCTAAAGCCATCAATAAAAGCTGCAGATAAAGCTATGGGGGAGTCGGCAAAGATTGTTGCTTGTCGCCATTGATCCCCTGCCGAGCAATTGGGAGTTTGGGATGGTCTGCAAGCAAAGTTAGGATTTAAGGTCGATCGAGTATAGAAATTACTCCAGTCAGGAGCTAATAGATCTGTAAATTCTTCATTAGTATGAACGTTGAAGCCAGATCTTACGTCATTAGTAAATAGTGGACCAGTTAAAAGTAAAGGATCTCTTTGAGATTTGACATAGACTGGCAGATTGGAAACTAAAATTAGCCCTTTTTCACCTTTAGTAGGTTCATTGTAGGGAAAGGCAGCATAGTTAGTGGCAGATATAGGGAGGGTACCATTGGTATTGTTAAGGTTAGTTAAAGTACCACCAGAAGTACGCCATAGCCTAAACCCATTAATCAATCTTATGCCATTGGGTCGGCGAGTTGGATCGAGTTTGAAATCGGAAATACTGAGTAAATCTCGCTTAGCAGCAGCAGTAGCAACTGGATTGCCAGTAGCAGTGTCTATGTCAAAAAAGCTTTGATCTCTGAGGGCATCATCACGACTAGCGTAGATTAGTCCACTGTAGGGTAGTAAGAAGTCAGTAGGAACACCCGTACTATTAACAGTACCAGTTGCAGTGGAGCCACGCAGACGATCCATGTCTATGTCGGTAACGCGGATTTCAAGAGGTTCTCTTTGTTCCACTTGCAGATCGTAAATATCGGCTCGGTTGAGAGAGGCAATAGCTAGCCCAGTAGTAGTAGTATTGACTCCATTAGCAGCTTCGGTAAGAGTTTCATTACGATTAAGCGCTTTGACTTCACGACCGTCAAGGAAGGCTGCTTCTTTAAATGAGCCGTGAGGAATTTGAATGCCATTTATTAAGGGAGGAGTACCAGTGACGATAGTGAGCGGAGTTCCTCCAGTCTGCATTATTTGCAAGGCACAAAGGTTGGAATCTAGAGTGGATTGCTCTGGAAGCGTAAGACGGGCATTGATGGCTGCTTTGCCTGATGCGGCGGCGACCTTGATCAGGGCATTACGGAGAGGCTCGTTTGCAAAGCGTCCATTCGGAAATATGAGGTTGGCTTGATAAGCTAGGCGATCGCCCTCATTAACGGCACTATCATAGGGATTTACAGGTACGTTCCCAGGAAATGTAAATATACCAGTTCCAGTAATAGTATTGTCATAAGATGCAGTCATTGTTAAATTAGAAGCAGTTATGGTACCAACGTTATAAACGATGCCATTATTCGATCTGCCATTAATATCTGGGTTCCAAGGTGCGGGATTTGCAGCAATAGGCGCATTTCTGGCAGTAGTCGGAGTGGAAGGATCGTAATAGCTACTAACACAAGCAACTGGTCTCTGATAATTTGGCACAGTCGGATCGGCAGGATCGAAAGCGCTAAATTTATAGTGATACACGGCAGCTGCCCGCATTTGTAAATCACCTTTTCGAGTTTCTTGAATAAAATCGTCAGCATTGCCCAATATACCGTCAGCATTTATAAAGTTTCTGACACCTGTCATTGGCATAGAGTCGGGCCAAACTACATACTGTGTAGCATCATTTGGAGTGGAAGCAGGATTTATAGGTGGGTTGAACAAACCTGTATTTAGTAAATTACCAGATGGTAGCAGTTGAGTTACTCTATTTACTTGAGGGGCACCAGACTCATCAATGAGGTTAGGAGCGGTCTTATCATCAGGCACACCAGTTACATATCGAGGTAAGAATGTATCTGCTGGACGACGACTGTAAATTCCGGCATTAGTAACTACCCGTAATCCACCAGTTGTAGGCAAAAAGTTTGGTGTAATGTTGGGTGGGGTACTACTATCACTAGCAGGGTCATCAGCCGCAGATAGCTCCCAAAATCCTCCACGCTCAGAAGCACCAAGAGATTCTAGGGTTGTGGCTTGAGTATTACGAACACGTTCATTAGCATCAGGAACGGTCTCTGAGCCTGGCAAACCGCTAGGGTTATTATACTTAATTGCATTAAGGGTAGTAGTAAAGAAATTGTCTTCAGAACTGTCAACAAAGGTCTTTTGTCCAGCTACATTTTTTAGCCATCTTGCAGGAAGGTTATTTCCGACTAGTACGCGATCGCCCAAGAATTTTTCTTTTAAATCTTTTTCCTTAATTGGGTCTGTGGTCGAGATATTAACCAACGGAGAGACGGCTCTAATAGTTAGGCTACTGGCAGGAAGACCTGATAAAAGCCCTCTGCCATTCAAAGCCCCATTATAAGTGGCAGGTACAGATGTAAAAGTCCCTGCTGCACCAGCATCTACAGGTACAGCCCAGATCAGAGGTGGTGAAAGCTCAAAGCGATCGCCCGTCCCCAATCCCCCCCCTGGAGCATCATTAGGAATTTCCGTAAATAGCTCTTTTTTAAATGTGTTTATCTTAGGTCCAACTGTATAGATATATGTAGTAAGAGCAGTACCAAAAGTTTGAGCATCAGTGGCAATAAAAGGAACTTCAATAAAGGGAACCTTGCGAGTTCTTTGACTAAAGTAAACTTCAAAAGACCTGCGACGAGCTAGATTGAAACTATCAGCTCCTGTTAGCCCTTCGTCTACAATACGTTTTACAATATCTTGCCTTACAGATAAAGGATCGACAGAAGCAGCTGGGCTATAAACAAGATTGGAAGTTGTAATTGGAATTGGAGACGGGTTTACAACAAATGTCGAGCGATCGGTAGCAGCTTCAATCAGGGCAGAAATCCTTCTACTATAAGCAAACTCATTAGAAGCGACATCTTGACCAACGTTTATTACTGATTGGGTAACATCATTAATTGTTTTTACTGTATCTGCGTTGGCGAGATTATTTGCCAATTCTGTTTTAGGTCTATACAAGTGAACATTAACAGGTGATAAATCCGTTGTCGCCGTGAGTGTATCTCCTTCTACTACATTGCCGGCTACAATAATTTTGCTGTTTTCTTCCGTGTAATAACATGAAGAAGGGCTGCTAACTTGGAAAAACGTGATGGGGTTAGTAACTGTAGCACCGACCATAAGGTTTGATCCTGTATAAATTCTCCCATTTATACGAAAATTAGCGGGTCGAGCAAGTTCTAAATCTCCTTCAAAAAACACAGCATTGTTATTTCTGGGATTTCTAGCTCGATCTTGTTGTAGCTCTAGGGCACTAAAGGAACGATTGCCAGAGTAGGCTTCATATTTGTTCACATCACCAGATGGAATTACAGTTAAATCTGTAATAGGAGTGGTAACAGCGTAAACAAAAAAGCTTTTCTTAAGCTTGTTCCCCGAATTAGTCCATCCTTCATTGGTGGCAACGTTAGCAACTGAGGCACCTGCACAGGTATCGCTGAGTACGCTTTCATCTAAAGGAAGGGCGCGAGACTCAATAGGACTTATTTGCCTATTAGTAATAGAGTTACTGGGATTAAAGGCGGGACGAGTCCTAAAGAGGATACTGTACATTCCTACAGAATCATATTTACCATTGTTGTTTGTATCTATAGGAAACTTCCAAGCAGTGCTTAAGTATTCTTGATTGGCAAGAGAACCATTAGATGTATTAATAAAGTTATCTGGTAAAACTGCTGACGGCACAGCAGTACGACCGGGAGCAACTGTCAGAAAATTACTAACAACTTGTAGGCGAGTTTCATCAGCAAAAGTATATTTGCCACCATCTAAGGTAATTATTTCATCTAATTTTGGTTCGGGTGGGGTAGTACGCGGAAGTCTATCATCGTTGATCAGGGCTTCGATTTTGGCTCTGGCGCGATCAATCGCAGGTTTGGCACTGTTGGCAAATACCTGTTCGGCTCTGGCATTGGATGCACTTCTGGCTCGGTCTGACGATCTCGCAACCATTGTGACAACCAGTAAGGTTACGACTACGGTGACTAGGGTGACAGTCGGTAAAACAAAACCTGCTTGGGACGATCGGCTTTGATTTTGAATGGCTCTAACAG
>CAZLKI010000024.1:3740-17321 GCA_964560035.1 uncultured Synechococcus sp. | reverse complement strand
GCGATCGCCAAAGTTAAGAATTGAGAAGCGATCAAAGTACAACAAATCATTGGAGCTGACAAAATTATAATATTTTGGTTGAGAGCGAAAGTAAAATCTGCCGCTCAATTCAGCCATTAAACTGCAAGATTGTCTATGAGAGGTATATTCAAGTTGTCTGTGAGCATTTCATATTGCTGACATTGAGATGTTCCTTAATGCTAGTTAAAAATTCTTTCATACTTATATAAAGCAGCAATCTGGCTTCAATTTGGGTGAGAGATTTGACTAAAATGTTAGCTAATATAAGTTGTGTGTAAAAATGAGACGTTTCAGAAACCTTAATGAAGAAGAATCACAAATTCAAAGACAGTTGTTAAATCAACTTAAGGATAAAGGTGATGTACTTAACGAAGCGATTGCAGAGTTTAACTCTCAATTAGAGGAAGCTATTACTAAGCTTTGGGGGCAGGTCGAGAATGCTGTAGAAGAATATAGTGAGGTGGCAAGTAAAGCCAATGGGTTTGTACAGAAAATTCAGAAAGAACAGCAACAGTATTATGACGACCGTGAGGAAAAATGGAAGGAGAGCGATGCTGGAAACAGCTATCAAGATTGGATAAGTGCTTGGGAAATTGAAGTTGAGGAAATTGCTTTAAATAGTCCTAGCCTTGAGGTGGAAGCCATAGAAATTGATCGTGAAACTTTTAGTAACTTGCCGCAAAAAGTCGATGTTTATTAATCAGTTTGCGGTCTAACAATTCGGGTGCAGTGGATTGACTGAAGCCGATTTGATGGGATGTCAAAACCCTGACAACTGCTGACCCGAACCGTTAATGCCGAGTTTGATCTGCCCAAGGCGTAAGTACTGATGAAAGCAATTTTAAGCCATAGTCGATCGCCAGTCCAATCACGCCAATGATCAAAATACAAAACAATACTTTCTCAGTTTGCAAATAGCGTTGAGCTTGAATAATACGGTATCCCAACCCATTTTGAGCCGCAACTAATTCGGCAATTACCAGATAATTCCATGCGCCCGAAATATTAACGCGCAAAGTATCCAACACGCTCGGAAATGATGCAGGCACGATCACTTTAAACACCACATCTCGCCGATTTGCACCCAGAGTATAGGCAACATTAATCATATCGCTGGGAATAAATTTGACGGCATCGGCAATCATAATGGCGTTATACAAGACCACACCGAGGGTAATAATCAAGATTTTTGACTCTTCGCCCAGTCCCACCCAAATTACGATCAACGGCACAAAGGCGGTAACTGGCATATAGCGCACCATGCCGACTAAGGGCGCAAAGAGGCTCTCCATGCTGTAAAACGTCCCCATCGCAATCCCTATCGGCACCCCGATCGCGGCAGCAACGACAAAACCTGCTAAAACCCGACCGCAACTCACGGCTATATCCAACATCAGATTATTCTGAGTAAACATTTCAATCCCAGCTTGGACTACGGCGGATGGGGTGGGTAAAAACATCGGTGACACCATCTTGTTATAGCTGACGATCGCCCAAACTATCAATGGCACTGCCAAAGCGATCGTAATAATTAAAACTGCCAGCCGCCGCGAAAAGCCTTGACGAATACTCCAGAAAATTGAAGGCTTGAGATAATGATAGATGTGAGGAGAAGATTTAGGAGAATCGATTGCATTAGCCACTAGGAGCATCCCTTATTAAGAAAGTATTATTGAGTAAGATAACGTAGTAGTACAAGTATCCAATAGGTATTCAGTCTAAACAGCCCCTGATGCTTTTCTGTATTAATAGTTACAATAGGCATCTTTTGCATTTAGTTTACTAATAACTTCTTTTCTAATTATTTACTGATAACTTATTTACTGATAACTTATTTACTAATAAAAGTGTCTGTATTTTAATTCTTGTTTTAATCCTGAATCTCAACCAAAAATACAATCATGCCTGATGCTCAACTTCAAGACTTGCGCGCACAAAGCGATCGCTCTTCATCTAATCCTCCGCTAACTCCTCCGAAGCTTGAGGTGCGTAATTTATTCAAGTCATTTGTGACTCAAGGAGCTGCTTTGACCGTGTTGGATAATATCAACTTTCATGTGGGTTCGAGAGAATTAGTTTGCTTGGTGGGGGCTTCAGGTTGTGGAAAGTCAACGCTGCTGAATATTGTGGCTGGTCTGGCAATTCCTTCTAGTGGAAGCGTTTTTGTGGATGGGCGCGCCGTAACTGGACCTGGGAGCGATCGCGGGATGGTATTTCAAAATTACACTCTGTATCCGTGGTTGACCGTTTCCCAAAATATTGCCTTTGGCTTACAACTGCGCAAGATGCCTAAATCCGAACAGCGCGATCGCATACATTATTATTTGAATGTAGTAGGACTAACCCAGTTTGCCAAATCTTATCCAAAACAATTATCAGGTGGGATGAAACAACGAGTGGCGATCGCGCGGGCATTAGCCAATGAACCAGCTATATTACTAATGGACGAACCATTTGGCGCATTGGATGCCCAGACTAAAGAGCAAATGCAGCAGTTTTTATTAGAGCTTTGGGAGCAAACTCACATTACCGTGCTGATGATTACCCACGATGTCGAAGAGGCGATCTTTTTGTCCCAACGTGTATATGTAATGAGCGCGCGTCCCGGTCGGATGAAATTAGAAGTTCCCATAGGATTGCCGGAGCATCGCGATTTAGAGATGAAATTATCGGCTGAGTTTGTCGAAATTAAGCGCGAAATCCTGCACTCATTGCGAGAAAAATGACTTCTATATCATAGAATCACTCGAACGAGTTGGCGATCGCCACAAAACTTTGGCAATATTAAACCAATATCAGGCATTTAATAATTGTTCTGAAGTTGCTACCCAGCCGATCGCCCCGTTTTCACCAAGCAAAACTGCAATCGCGGCATCATGTTCTTGAGGAAGAAAGGCAGCACAACAATCTTCTAATAGCAATCCGTAAAATCCTAAATCACTGGCATGACGATAACTACCGAGTACACAGCATTCAGTTGTAACGCCTGTAAATATTAGATGAGTGATATTGCGCTCACGTAAAGTTGCTTCAAGATTTGTCCCGACAAAAATTGATTGAGCTGGTTTATAAATTTGTAATTCTGTAGGTAAAGGCTGTAACTCCTCAATTAAAATATTACCGCGATCGCCTTGGATCAAAAATCGACCCATTTTTCCCACAGCACCGATGGGATAACCAGCATTCTCATAGCGTAATTGCTTGCTAGGATTTACATCTGAGCGATCGCTCTTGTGACTCTCAATGGTATAAATCACCCAAATACCTTGCTTTCTCGCCCAGTCAATCACATTTTGAACGCGTGGAATAATTGCGCGCACAGGTGAAAGATCTAACCCTAAACTGTCGCCACAGAATCCATTAACATCACAAAAATCTTTCTGCAAATCGATCGCGACCAAGGCAGTGTGATTGAGATCTAAGGGAAATATATGACAGCGAGTTGGTACATAAAGATTGGAACTCATATGCAATCTACAAGCAATAATTAAAGTCTAAAACTAGAGCATTATATGCGCTTTCAGCAATTGCCAAACGAAAATCCGAGCGCATCAGAGTCTTATAACTACCCGTACTTAAGTTCATTTTTGGGAAAACAACTCGCACATTATAAAACCGTAATTCTTGATACTTTTTTTCTACTGCTAAATGATATTACTTAAGCATTAGATTCAGAGCTTGGAGTAAAAGAATCAAGATTAAATTTATGAATCCGCACTAAAACCTATCACTTCTAGGGTTCCGATTCAGCTTCAAGATAAGACATAGCGAATGACTGGTCCGAGAGAAGTAAACTGTTGAGCATCACTTAATCAGGAGTGCAAGACAGTCACACGGCGGGGAAAAAGCCCGGGAGAGACGATTAGCAGACTTAGTTCTGTTGCGACTCTTTCGGGTTTTTAGTTTTTGACGATTTAGTTATCTATTTCTATTCTTAAATAGTTCACATTCTTAAAGGAGTTCTCAAATGTTTAACTTGCGCTCGATCAAATTAATTTCACTGGCATTGATTGCCCTATTTTGGATAGTTGCCTGCACGCCTCAACCTCCGACTTCGACTACTACTTCAACTAATAATGCGGTACAAACTCAGCCACTCAGAGTTGGGACTAACCCTTGGTCTGGTTATGCAGGTCATCATGTTGCTGTAAAAAAGGGATTGTACGAAGAAGCTGGAGTAAAAGTTGAAGACATTTTTTTTCAAACTAATAGCGATCAAATTACCGCATTTCTATCTGGTAAGCTCGATGCCTCTTGGATGCCTGTAGGTGATGTAATTCAAATGGCGGGTAAAGATCCAAATCTAAAAATCATTTTTCTCTGCGATTATTCCAACGGGTCGGATGGGATTATTGCTCGTGGAATTAACTCTCCTGCCGAACTCAAAGGCAAAACTGTTGCGCGTGAAGATGTATTATTTGAAAAAGTATTTTTGCGAGCTTACCTCGAAAAAGGCGGCTTAACTGAGAAAGATATTGTCATAAAAGATTTACCTGCGCCTGATGCTGCTTCTGCCTTTAGTGCCAGACGTGTTGATGCCGCCGTCACCTTTGAACCATTTATGACTAAAGCCGCAAAGGAAGGTGGTGGTGAAGTTATTTTTAGCACTAAGGACACAAATTTAATTGCAGACGTTTTGGTAACTCGCCCAGATATCATCACAAATCGCAGACCTGAGTTAATTGCCCTTCTCAAAGGAGTCGATCGGGGGATTAAGTTGATTAAAGCCAGCGATCCAGAAGCGATCGCCGCCGCCGCAGAAAAACTAGCAATCAAACCCGAAGAGTTAAAAGAACAACTGGCGGGAATTACTCTGTTTGATATTGAAGGAAATAAGGAGATCGGATTTAATCTGGAGAATCCCTTGAATGCCATTAAGAGCTTTGAACTCGTCTCGAAAGCAGCGTATGACTTTAAAGTATTAGCCCAACCACTTGATGTTAAGACGATCTACGATGACACCTTAGTAAAATCTCTCTAGGTTTTAAAGTTAGTTTTATTTAAATCGTGGGCGATCTCGAACTACTTGCAGACATTAATATGCGATCGCTTTACCTTTAGATTGTATGGCGATCGCGAACCACTTGGAGTTGATGCAGAAGAATAATGTTTAATTTATATTAATCAATCTCATTATCTAAAAAAGGTAAAATCTCCTCTAAGTCTCTTGCCTCATGCAAAACACGAAGTACGTCTACGCAATCTTCTTTAACTGTATAAAAAACCAAATAATCCTTAAAATTCTGGCTCTTCTTGGTTTAAGGTGAATTATGTGACACTCCCGATACAAACACCCAGATCGAATAAGGCTAAACCATTTGTGGAGAGAGGCTTTTAGCAAAAGAGGTCTAATGAATTTTGAGAATTACATCATCACTGCTGAAGAAACAGAAAAACTTGAAGGTTACAAAAAGACTCATCTAAATCCTAATGGTCTGCTGTAATAATTTAATGGCGATCGCCTATAAATATAAATACTTACTAAGCGATCGCCATATCATCAGAAATGGAGTTACTAATGACAGCACTTTGTTTGATTATGCCGAACTAAATTAATTTAAGTTTATTAATTCCTCCTCTTCTGAGCCAGCCCCAAAGCAGCACAGTACAGAAAGAAAATAGTAAGCAGCCCTGATAGAGCTCCCATGATCCATTGGTAATCACGTATAATTGAACGATTTGGAGAAGTAGGCAACCAACCACTGAGAAAAATTATGCCTATCAGTGCCGAGAGTATGGCTATAACAAGACAGATCGAAGGTTGTCTAGAAAAAAGATTAACTGCTTTAGATAGATTCATAAAGTCATAACCTAGATCGCAACGCCTAAACCTACTGCGCCTGCATAAACCGCCCGATCGCCTAGTTCCGCCTCAATCCGTAGCAAGCGATTGTACTTGGCAATTCTTTCACTCCGACACAGAGAGCCCGTTTTAATCTGTCCCGCCCGGGTCGCCACCGCTAAATCAGCAATAGTAGTATCTTCAGTCTCACCCGAACGATGACTAATTACGGAACGATAACCATTTTTATCAGCCGTAGCAATAGTTTCAAGGGTTTCAGTTAAGCTGCCGATTTGATTGAGCTTGATTAGGATAGCATTGGCACAATTTTCTTTAATTCCGCGTTCTAATCGGGTTTGATTGGTTACAAACAGATCGTCACCGACAAGCTGAGTATTTGTTAACTTCTCGGTCATTAGTTGCCAGTGTGCCCAGTCTTCTTCTTGTAAGCCATCTTCAATGGAAATAATCGGATATTTACCAACTAAGTTCTCGTAATAGGCGATCGCCTCTACCGCACTATGACCTTTGCCATCAAAATGATACATCCCATCTTTGTAAAGCTCATTAGAAGCAACATCTAAAGCTAGGGCAATATCTTTACCGGGGGTATATCCTGCTTGGGTTATGGCTTGGACTAAAAGTTCTAATGCTGCCTGATTAGATTCTAGGTTTGGCGCAAATCCACCTTCATCCCCTACTCCTGTTGCCAAACCCTTGGAATGTAAAACTGATTGTAACTTGGCAAAGACTTCAGCCCCATAACGCAATGCTTCTTTAAAGCTCGGTGCGCCCACTGGTACGATCATAAACTCTTGAATATCGACATTATTATCCGCATGGGAGCCACCATTGATCACGTTCATCAGAGGTACGGGCAAAACATTAGAAATACTGCTGCCTAAATAACGATACAGAGGCAGTCCTAAATGATTAGCCGCCGCTTTAGATACTGCTAAGGACACCGCTAAAATAGCATTTGCCCCTAAGTTAGATTTATTTGCCGATCCATCGAGTTCGATCGTGGTGCGATCGCAAGTTTCTTGATCTAGAGCATCTAACCCCATGAGCACAGGCAAAATCTTCTCTGTGACATTACTTACCGCCACCAATACGCCCTTACCACCATATCTACTTTTATCCCCATCCCGCAGTTCATGCGCTTCAAAGCTACCTGTTGATGCCCCACTGGGAACTTGAGCTAATCCAATTGCTCCAGATTCCAAATAAACTGTGGCTTCAATTGTCGGTCTGCCCCGTGAATCTAGGATTTCTTGTGCTGTAATGTTGGCGATCGCACTTAGTTTAGTCACTGTTTTTCTCTATGATTAATGTGGATTAATGGGAATGCTTGATATCTTGATGTACTTGACGTAATAAATACTATTAAACTCAAGTCTTAGCTATCTGGCAAGTTAGACACTAAATTTGTGTCAATTTTGTCTCTATAAAGATCAAAAATGCAGAATGTTAAAAACGAACGGCTGGAAATTATTGAAATACTTCGTATGTTTGCCGCATTAGCAGTCACTTGGTTTCACTACACAAATGGTAATTCTGAATTTTTAGATGATGGATGGTTAAAACTATCTGGTAAGTATGGCTGGCTGGGTGTGGAAATATTTTTCGTACTATCGGGCTTCATAATTCCCTACTCCATGTGGCGGAGTAATTTTAGATTTAGATGCGATTGGCATAAGTTTTTAATTAAAAGAACAATCCGTATTTATCCCGCTTACTTAACATCAATTTTAGTAATTATATTATTTGCTTATATTTCTACATTAGCTCCTAATTCTGAAGCTATAAATCCACAACTTAATCCTTGGAATCTTTCATTGCATATAGGTTTACTCAACGGAATTGTTAAACAACCATGGCTTAATTCAGCATTTTGGACGTTAGGAATCGAGTTTCAATATTACCTGTTAATAGTATTTATATATCCACTATTAATTAGTACTAAATTAAAGTTTCAAATATTTCTTTTATTAATAATATGTACGTTACCATTTGTCTTTCCTCAAGATAATTTAGTATTTAGTTGGTTACATTTATTTGGTTTTGGGATGTTAGCACTTCGGTTAACTACAAAAAAAATAACCTTAGTTAGATACTCGATCGTGATGCTGTTATTGGGGGTAATCTGTAGCTTTAGTAAAGAGCTTTTAGTCGTATCAGTAGGTTTCATTACGTCTCTTGCGATCGCCTTTATCCAGTTTCCTAAAATTATAATTTTCAGCTATTTGGGTGAATTATCCTATTCTTTATATTTACTTCATTCTCCTGTAGGCGGTAAAGTAATATATTTTACTTCTCTAATTGGTGAGGGGTTTAAGATCGAGTTTTTAAGTTTAATACTGGCATTAATCGTATCTATTTTTAGTGCTTACTTGATGTATAAATATATAGAAAAACCCGCTCAAAATTACGCTAAATTTATTAAATATAATGTTAGCTAAATTATTTAACTAAAAATAAAGTATTTAACTAAAGATAAAGTGGCAATTAAAAAGATAAATAAAGGATTTAATAACTCAAGCGAGGCTAATTCTTTAGCTAAAAATAGGATTAAAGTTAGTCTATGTATGATTGTAAGAAATGAGCAAGAAAGATTAGCCAATTGCTTAAAAAGCGTCACAGGTTTTGCGGATGAAATTATTATTGTCGATACTGGATCTAGCGATCGCACTATTAGTATTGCTAAAAAATTTGGTGCTAATGTATCTAATGTTAAAACACCTAATTTTAAAATATCTAAATTTGAGTGGTGTGATGATTTTGCTGCCGCTCGTAACTATGCTCTAAATCAAGCTCAAGGGGAATGGATTTTAGTTTTAGATGCCGATGAGGTTTTAGAGCGATCGATTATTCCAACTTTGCAGACTGTAATTAATAATTCTGAATATTTAGCAATTATTCTAAATCGGGCTGAGATTGACAGTGGACGATCGCCTTATTCTTCGATCGTGCGCTTATTTCGCCGCCGTCCTGATATTTACTTTACGGGCTTTTATCATGAGTCTGTCGATCGCGCGCTAGAGGTTTTAACTAATAATAAATGTGGTAATAAATCTGGGCAGATTATTACTATAAATCAAGTTGGAATTCATCACTACGGCTACAAATTTACAGACACAAACGAACTAAATCGTAAACGAGAATTCGCCCAAAGATTGATGGAAAAGCAATTAGTTACCGATCCAAATGATGCTTATATTTGCAGTAAATTAGGAGCTTTATATGTAGAAATTAATGAAGTGGAAAAAGGTTTAACTCTCTTAAAAAAGGGTTTAGTGAGCTTAGATTCAATCAGTAGCGATCGTGAATTACCAACTTTATTCGAGCTAAATTATCATTTGGGCATTGCCTACAGTCATCTTCAAAATTGGGAATTAGCAATTTTACACTATCAAAAAGCTTTGGAATTAGACATAGCTGAGGCAATTAAACTACCTGCGTATAATAATTTAGGAAATCTTTATCAGGCTCAAGCTAATTTTGGTAAAGCGATCGCCTGCTATGAAAAATTACTAGAAAGTGCTCCAGATTTTGCCACTGCTTATTTTAATCTAGGTGTGGCGCGGAAGTCTGTCTATGATTTTACAGGGGCGATCGCGGCTTATATGCACGCTTTAGAAATTAATCCTCAATACGCTGAAGCATACCAAAATCTGGCTGTGGCTTTACAACAAACAGGAAAACTAGCAGCCAGCAAAATCGCATTTACCGAAGCCATTAAATATCATCAACTGCAAAATCATCCAGAAATTGCTCACCATCTGCAAAATTATCTAAATGAATCTTCTTTATAAATCCATAGATTTTCAGTCCTCTGAAATAGAATCTCGCTTAATTGCTCAGGCAGATGCACAGGGAAAATCAGTTGAGGATTTGTTAAGTAGCTTAATTGAAGGTTTTTTAAAATCTTCAGGTTCCTCTAATATTTCAATGCCAGACTCGCATGGGAAAGCCGAACGGTTTTTAAACTGGGCGAACAGCCGTAGCGTTAGCCAAACTTTAATTCTTTCAGATCTAGATATTAGCCGTGAAAGCATCTATACCAGAGAAGATCGGATGTTATGAGTTATCTGATTGATACTAATATCTTGTTACGAATCGTTCAAAAAGCTCATCCAACGAATGAAGTGGCAGTCAAGTCTGTGCAAATTTTATCTTACCTAAATTAAAGCTGCAAAAATTGCCAAAAAAGAAAGAGTCGTAGGTTCTCACCCTGGACTCCTATATATTTTTAGTTTATATCTTTACTTAGGATCGATTAGCGTTTCACTGGAGTGCGTCCGCCACCAACATAACTAGGTGATAGATCCGACCAAGATTGTTTAATTAGATCGCGATCGACTTTAATACTGCCAAGATAGTTGCCAGCAGGAAGATTAGGGAAGCGTTTGTAAGGAACTACATCTTCGCCAAAGAATCTCGCATATTCGTCACAATCTACCATCTCTTGGACTGCCGCTTTTAAGCCCTTATCTGCCAAGAGTTTGTTATATTGACGTACCTCAGCTTGAGTGGCAGGAGCGCGTCCGAGAATATGCTTAAATAGCAATTCTAAAACTTTGGTATTAGGATAAGGAGTGTAGAAGCGTTTGCGATATTGTTCCGAACAGGCAAGTTCTCTGACAAATTCCCTTACGGAGATTTCACCATTACGGAGTTTGCTTTCCAATCTAGTAATGCGGAAGAGGTCGGTAGGCTTACCGCTAAATACATCCATCACCTGACAGTAAATCGCATTGATTACCGTATTAGTTTCGGGAGAATTAGTACCTTGGGTATGACGGAAGATCCGAGCGGGTTTGCGGCGGCTAGTTCCTACTCCCACTTCTACCGATTGCCCGTTACCATTAGCAAACGATCGCCCAAGTTCGATAAAGCGAGGCTTAGTTAAATCGGGTAAAAGTTCGGCTGCTTTCATATCGATCATAGCTTTGGCTAATAAAGGCATCTGCATCGCGCTCATACTAGGCTGAACTGGCTCAAAGCTAGGTACGACAATGGCATCATTTTGCTTAGTTAAGCGATCGTACAGAATTTGGGAATTGTTAAAGTTAGCCGCAGGGAAGGTCGCAAAACGGTTATAGGGAACCACATCTTCACCGAAGGTTTCTAGGTATTCTTGGCTGCCGACCATTGCCGCAACGAAGGCTTTAATTCCTTTGTTAGCCAGAATAAGGTTATATTTACGGATTTCTGGTTGATCTAATGGAGCCCGTCCGAGGAAATGCTTGGTACCGAGTTCGATGACTTTAGTATTGGGGTAAGGGGTGTAAAACTCTTTGATGTATAGCTCCGAAGTTCCGATCGCCTCAATAAATTCTTTAACTGAGATTTCGCCATTTTTAAGTCCGCTTTCGTAGCGCGTGAATTGCGAGTTAACTACATATGGGGCAATATCGCGTTCAAATACTTGACGATAGGCGGCACCGATTAGAGTATTAACTTCTGTAGGTACGCGGTTTTCAAGCTTAAATACTTTAGTTTGTTCTCTCTTCTTGCTTACACCTTGGGCTATGCGATCGCGAATAGAGACTAAAGAACGCTCTTCGGTGACTTGCCCCAGAATCACAAAGCGAGGAGTTTCAGTTTTTTCAACATTAGTACCTTTATCCTCGGCGATCGCTCCCAAGCGGTTTTGACGCATAGAGACACCAGCAGGAGTTAGATAACGCTCATAGGGAACTGTATCTTCACCAAAAGCTTCTTCGTATTCCTTAGTATCAATAATGGCATCGACCAAAGCATAGAAACCTTTTTTAGAGCAAAGATCGAAGTACTTATTCATCTCTACCCGACCATAGGTAGGACGACCTAGCAAGCGGCGGTGAATATACTCAATCGCCTTGGTGACATAAAGCTTTGTCCAGTAAAGATCGCGGAACAAATTAGATTTAGCTAACTGACGCACAAACTCTTTAACTGAAATCTCGCCATTTTCCAGCTTAATTTCCGATACCTTTAATCTTTGTCCTTCATAAACATCTCGCCCAATCACTTGGAGGTAAGTCGCTCTAATTAGAGCCTGAGTCGAGCTTTCAGAGTATTTGACACTAGCATTTTTATTGAACTTTTTGCCACCAAATGCAGGTAACTGGTCGAGCTTAAATACCTTAGGACCTAAAGAACCGGGTGCTTCGCCTCTAGCCTTAGGATTGCTGAGTTGGTTAGTAATGCCTGCTCCCGAACGGATTAGAATACGGCGAGTATCTTTGCTAAAGGGAGCAGGAGTAGCACTAGGAGACTTAGTTTCTTTAGGGAAAATTGCCCCAAATTGAATTTCCAAAGGATCGTTACCAGAGCCATAAACGTGCTGATCGGGTAAGGGTTGCTTGTAAGCTCCAAACAGCGTAATGAATTGTGGAATTTTGCGGAATGGTGCCGAGAAGTTAAACAGATTAAATTGTGCACCCCAGTTACGAGCGGGTTGTGCTTCTTGTCCCAAGCCACGTTGATAGGGAACGGTCTCTTCGCCAAAGTAATCACTATACTCGGTAGAATTAACCAAAGCATCAATTAAAGCCGCTAGTCCACCTTTGGAGACGATCGCAAAGTATTTCTGCACTTCTTCACGACTTTCGGGGGCACGACCGAGGAAATGTTTAAATGCTAATTCTAAAGCACGAGAGTTAATGTAAGGGCTAAAGAACTGATCGCGATACAAGGGCGATTTACCCACACGGCGGACAAACTCACGCATGGAGATTTCGTTATTCTTAACTTTAGACTCTAAGTCAGAAATGCTCAGGCTATAGGCACGGGTAATATCGCGCTCAAAAATCTGACGGTAGGCGGCTTTAATAATATCGTTTTTCTCGGTGCTAGAAAGACCGGGCTTCATGGCAAACTTTTGACGCTTTTCGGCACTATTAGCGTAGCTTTGAGGTAGTGATAAACCTTGTAAATCGTCGGAATTACGTTGACGGACTTTATTGGATGGGGTAGGTGCTCTAAACTCGGCGATCGCCACATCCATATAAGTCGAGACAATATCTACGGCTTCTTTATCGTTACGCAAATAGTTTATAGCCGCCCGTTTCATTTCTTGCAAAGCGACAATGGTGGCATCAGTCGAGCAAGCCGCCTCAATAATTTCCCGCAAACCTCTAACATTCATTGCCAGAATATTGGGGTCACCCGCCACGATCGCATAGGTGGTATAACGTAAAAACCAGCTTAGATCTCGTAAAGACTTCTTCATCCGATCTTCGCCATACCGAGCTATATTTATGGGGCGAAAACTGACTGGGGTGCGATCGGCACTGCTAGTTCCAGCCGCGTTAAAAAAGCTTTTGATCGTATCAAAAAAACTACCCGTAGCTTCAGCATAAGTAACTGTACCTAGCTCCATTCCTCTAGAAGTGTCGATCTCCCGACCATCCATGCCCATTTTGATCTCAGTCGTAGCTTTGGGTTTCTCAAAAAATGCCATTGGTGAGCCGCCTGTAAAAATCCGACTGGCAGCACGAGAAACAATATCTTCAGATTTTTCCGTGAGGATTGCCGCAATCTCAATGCGCTTTAGCCCCGACTGAAAGTAAGTAGTCAAGTCATCAAGCTCCGTCTTGCCCGGAAATCGATCTTGCTGTTCTACCTGAGAAATAGTGGAAGTAAGTGCTGTTTGGTATAACTTGGGTCGGGCATTTACGGCTCCGCTTGATGCTTTAACACTCATTGATTTACCTTACTTAAGTATTTGTATATAAAAGGTTATTAATATTTGCCCATCATACTAAGGATTGTATGAGAACTGATTGATC
>CAZLKI010000024.1:0-3640 GCA_964560035.1 uncultured Synechococcus sp. | reverse complement strand
TAGCCCAGTCATTAGCCCAGTCAGTTACGATCAAAAAAGTTGAGGTTTCGGGGAATAGTATCCTCAAAGATGAAATCGCTAAAATTGCCGAGCCGTATCTCAACAAAACTTTAACTTTAGAAGAAATAAATGCGATCGCCGATTCCATAACTTCACTATATGTAAATCTTGGCTATATTAATTCTCTTGCAGTCGTACCTCCCCAAAGTATTACCGACGGCATCGTCAAAATTCAAGTAATTGAAGGTAGCATTACGGAAATTAAGGTCGAAGGCTTACAAAGGTTAAATCCAGATTACATTATCGGTCGAGTCAGATTGGCAAACCTCAGTCCATTTAATCGCGATAGCCTCGAAGATCAACTCAAGTTACTACGGGTCAATCCGCTTTTTACCAACATTGAAGCTAGTTTAAGACCGAGCAATCAATCGGGGCAGAGTATTTTAATAATTAAAGCCCAAGAAGCAAATCCTTTCAGTTCCAACTTTAGTGTGGATAATTATTCTCCGACAACCATAGGCGGTGAAAGATTTGGCGTGAGTTTATCGTACTTAAACCTATTTGAGGGCTCTGGCGACCAAATCAGTCTCGGCTACAATCGTAGCTTTACAGGTGGTTTGAGTCAGTTTGATTTTAACTATCAAATTCCGATCGATGCCATGAATGGCACTTTACAATTTCGTTATTCTCCTTCAGCTTTTCGGATTACCGATCCCGCTTTTTCGGATTTGAATATTCGTGGTAACTCGGATTTAGTTGAGTTTAATTTTCGGCAACCAATTCTGCGATCGCCCCGTGAAGAATTTGCGCTATCTCTGGGATTTAATTATTTGAGCGGTCAGTCTTTTGTATTTGATAACTTCCCTTTTCCTGCAATCGGAGCTGATGCGAATGGAGCTACTAAAACCAGTGTTTTAAAGTTTGGTCAAGATTATTTACTACGCGATCCTGTGGGGGCTTGGGGGGTGCGATCGCAATTTAATTTTGGTTTGGGAATTTTTGATGCTACCAACAATCCCGCACCTATTCCTTCGGGGCAGTTTTTTAGCTGGTTGTTACAGGCACAACGGCTACAAGTGTTAGATGAGAATAATATCTTAATTTTACAAACCGATTTACAACTCACTCCCAATAGTCTCTTGCCTTCGCAGCAATTTGTAATCGGTGGTGGGCAATCAGTTCGGGGCTTTCGCCAAAATGCCCGCATTGGTGATAATGGAGCTCGCTTCTCGGTCGAAAATCGCTTTACTGTCCAGCGCAATGCCGCAGGCGATCCAGTCTTACAGTTAGTTCCTTTTTTAGATGCGGGCGTAGTCTGGAATAATGCCAGTAATCCCAACCCCGTCAGTTCTCAAAACTTCCTAGCAGGAGGAGGTATAGGCATAATTTGGGAGCCAATCAAACGACTTACCGCTCGTTTAGAATACGCACTTCCTTTTATTACCCTCAGCGATCGCAGTTCTAATATCCAAGACGCTGCCCTCTATTTCAGTGTTAACTATCGTCCGTAGATATCACATGCAGCGACATTTTTGCCGACTTTCTGAGATTGCTGAGATACGGTTAGGGTGGGGATTCCACATTCCTTAAGGTGATTTCCATAAAAGTTTCTACCTTCAGAGTTCTAGAGATAGCTAAATGGAGTTAAAGCTATTAGGGTAAATTGTTTTTCAGAAATCTCCTAAATAAGAACAACTCTAAATCGCAAGATATTGATGAACTAAATCATCAGATAGATCGGTAGTTGCACCACTTGCGACAACTGCTCCTTTCTCCATAATGAAGAACTTTTGAGCTAGTTGACGGGCAAAGTCAACTTTTTGCTCTACTACGATGAGGGTAATACCTTTTTCGCGGTTGATCCGCTTTAATGTTTCCTCAATCTCTTGCACAATTGAAGGCTGAATTCCCTCAGTAGGTTCATCAAGCAACATAATCTTGGGACTACTCATTAAGCCACGGGCGATCGCTAATTGCTGTTGTTGTCCACCGCTCAATAATCCACCTTGACGGCTAAGGTGTTGCCTAAGCATTGGAAAGAACTCAAAGATTTCATCAGGAATTCTGCTAAGTTTCTTCTGAGCCGCAGACATACCCAATTTGAGATTATCCAAAACCGATAGATAGGGAATGATTTCCCTGCCCTGCGGAATGTAAGAAATTCCATATCTGGCACGTTTAAATGTCGGCACTTTAGTAATGTCGTCAAGATCGAAAACAATATTTCCAGAAAGCACCTTATTGAGACCGATAACACTACGAAGCAGAGTAGTCTTACCAACGCCATTACGACCAAGCAAGCAGGCAATATCGCCTTGATTAATTGTCATATTCACACCAAACAGAACAGGTGTTTGACCATAAGATACGGTAACATCAGTTAGTTCAAGCAGCATCGATTTGTTCACGCCCTAAATATACCTCAATAACTTTTGGATTGGACTGCACTTCATTGACTGAGCCTTCAGTCAGCTTTTCACCTTGATGGAGTACCACAATGCGCTGGGCAATTTGTTTGACAAACTCCATATCATGCTCAATTACTACAACTGAATGATTCTGAGAAATACTCTTGATGATCTCGCCTGTGAGATGAGTTTCATCTGGAGTCATACCCGCAGTTGGTTCATCAAGTAAAACCACTGAAGGATCTTGAGCAATTACCATGCCGATTTCAACCCATTGCTTCTGTCCATGTGAGAGAGATGAGACTAAAGAATAGCCTTTCTCTAAAAGCCCCACGCGATCGAGTACGGAAATGATTTTATCTCTCTTACTAGCAGTAAGTTTAGACTTGATAGAAGCGAAAACACCGTGAGTGCCCTTGAGAGCCAGTAAGATATTATCGAATACAGTCAACTCATTGTATACATTCGGATTTTGGAATTTGCGTCCAATCCCCATTCTCGCAATTTCATGAGCGCTGTGATTGGTAATATCTTTACCGTGATAAAACACATGTCCAGAAGCTACGGGAGATTTTCCCACGATCGCATCAAGGAGTGTACTTTTACCAGCACCATTTGGCCCAATAATTGTAACAATTTCATTCTCCCAAACATCTAAATCCACGCCCTTTAAGGCTTTAAATCCCGAAAAAACTACTTTTAGGTCTTTTACCGATAGGACTGCACCTTCTGTATGAGTAGCTATACCAGTTTCAACGGATGTCATTGTTATCATAATTTCAACCCTTTTCAATTTCTAAAGATGTGCAATATTGTTGAAGTTCGGGATTATTAACACTTTGATTAAGCATTGTGAAAACCTTTACTTCATGATCTTGAGAGATTATGGCGATCGGTCAAGCTGGTTATTTTTCTTCCCAAAAAGTTTTTTAGGAATTAAACTCATTAGTCCATCTGGGAGAAATAAGACAACCAGCATCAAAATCACACCCACAATTAGCTGCCAATCTTGAGTAATCCGATCCACTGAGTTTTGGATCTGACCTAACAAAATTGCGGCAATAATTGGACCAAATAGAGTTCCTCTTCCACCTACAGCTACCCAGATTACAACTTGAGTTCCAAAAGCTACACCTAAATAGACTGGAGAAATAAAATTATTCAAGGGAACAAATAACCCACCTGCAATTCCAGCAATTCCAGCCGAAAGCGTCCAGATGAAAATCTTGAAG
>CAZLKI010000023.1:4646-17408 GCA_964560035.1 uncultured Synechococcus sp. | reverse complement strand
AATTTATAGAGTTTAAACTAACTGATTTTTGTTTTTAAATCTAAACCTTATCTAATTCTGCTTATATTTTTGCGGATTGCGATCGCCCGTTAAAAACTAGACAATCCGATTATTCCTCATGACTAATCTATCAATCTAAGTTAAGTAAAACATCTCAATATCTCATCAATAGAATCAGGAAAAAATTAAAAATAACCTGAAGTCAAACTATGATGTTGCTATGGTTTTCTTGGAGTTATATCTGTGCTAGAAACTAAAACTAATCAGCCTGTAATCGAAAATCATCAATATTGGTACGAGCAAGGGAGCGTTTTACTCAAGCAAAATCTCTATGCCGAAGCGATCGCCTCCTACGACATGGCATTAGAAATTAATCCTGAATATCCGCAAGCATGGCACTATCGCGGTACCGCCCTCAGACAAGCCGAAAGATATGAAGAAGCGATCGCCTCCTATGAGATCGCAATTAAACTCAAGCCCAGTTATCATCAAGCATGGAATTTTCGTGGAGTGTCTTTATTTAGGCTTTCACAGTATAAAAATGCTCTAAATTCGTTCGATAAAGCTATTAGTTTTAAATACGATCATTATCAAGCTTGGAATAATCGCGGTAGTGCTTTAGTTGGATTGGGAAGTTATCAAGAAGCAATCCTGTCATACGACGAAGCAATTCGGTTTCATCCCAATTTTTATCAAGCTTGGAACAATCGCGGCAATTTATTTAGAAAGTTACAACAATATAGTAAAGCCCTAGCCTGTTACGAAGAGGCACTAAAATATCAATCTAATCTCTATGAAACTTGGAATAATAAAGGTACCGTTTTAGCAAGCCTAGAACAGTTCGATCGGGCGATCGCCGCATACGGTCAAGCAATTAGAGTCAAACCCGATTACTATTTGCCTTGGTATAATCGCGGACAGTTATTCGTCACCTTAGAGCGTTATCACGAGGCGATCGCTTCCTACGATCAAGCCTTAAATCTCGAACCTGAATCCTATGAGTGTATAAATGGAAGAGAGACAGCTATGCTTAGGTTACAGTCTTTAAAGGACAATAAATCCATCCAAGACTCAGCCGAAGAGATTGAAAGTGGATCTCTGGATTCGACTTTACTATTGAAAAATAAGCCATTAGAACCCCAGTAAAATAGCGATCGCTAGTAGTTACAGAAGTTACTGGTGAGAAAATAAATCTTCATAGCCCCATAGATCCAGTTCGACCAAAGTAGGCAAATAATCAAAACTATTTTGAGCTAATTCATATCTTCCTTCGCGTTTTAGCATCTGCGTTAATTTATTTTTGATCGAAACCAAGTAACGCACATCGTTAGCAGCATATTGTAATTGTTGGTCGGACAGGTCGTAAACGCTTCCCCAATCTGAAGAGCCCGCACTTTTATCAAGTTCAATTTGTTCGAGTTCTTTGACTACTTCTTTGAGTCCATGCCGACTGCTGTAGGTTCGAGCTAATTTACTGGCAATTTTAGTGCAAAAAATCGGATTAGTTAAGATTCCTAAATGAACTTTTAAGGTGCAAATATCGAATCTGGCATAGTGAAATACCTTTGTGACATTGCTGGCTTCCATTAACTGCTTGATGAGAGGTGCTGATTTTAAGTTTTGAGCTAGTTCTTGAGAGATCCGCACTACAGTTACATGGTCTAAATCGTCACAAATTTGGATCAAACACAAGCGATCGCGGCGGGGAATTAATCCCATCGTTTCGGTATCAACCGCGATCGCCTCACAGCCAAGATAGTGATTGAGGGTATCAAGATCGATATCGTTGTCAAAAACTTGAAATGAAAACATATAGGCTTTGCAAGATTACAGCTAAAAAATTTAGAAATTACATTCATCAAATCAATGTTATTACTGGATATTAAATCATTTGTTGAGTCTGAAAAACGATTTAACTCTTTACTTATCCTTATGATGAATTTGTACACTTAAAAACCACAAAAATCCCTTAAACACGACTATTGATAGGCGAAATATTATAATTTAACCTTTTCTTAACCATATCTTCGATCTTTGTTAACCTTAATCGTGTCATTGAACATGTAGTCTTAATTTTGAGATTACTTGTACAAATCGCACGGAAAATCTAACGGATTAGGAAATATGATCTTTTTTACAACAAGTTTACGTCGTCTAGCCACAACATCTGCTGTAGCTATTTCAGTAGTGTTTGGAACGGCAATGGCTGCTACCGCACAGACCGTAACTTTAAATGGCGCAGGGGCAACCTTTCCAGAACCTCTCTACCAAAGATATGCTGCTGAATTTACCAAGCAAAATCCAACCATTAAAGTTAATTATCAAGGTATTGGAAGCAGTGGTGGTATCAGACAATTTACCGCAGGAACTGTAGACTTTGGTGGCAGTGATGCTGCTATGACCGATGAACAAATTGCTGCAGTCAGTAAAGGCGTAATCTTAGTTCCCACTGCTGGCGGTGCTGTAGCTGTAATTTTTAACGTCCCTGGTGTTGAAAAACTCAGACTCTCTCGCTTTACATTACCCGCTATTTTTACAGGGCAAATTAAGCGTTGGAACGATCCTAAAGTTTTAAGAGATAATCCTGGCGTAACTTTGCCCGATTTAGCAATTAAACTAGCTGTACGTGCTGATGGTAGTGGTACAAGCTTTATTTTTACTAACCATCTATCTGCCATCGATCCATCGTTCCGCAAACTAGTTGGAGCAAATACCTCACCTAAGTGGGTAGCTAGTCCACTCAGAGGTAGAGGCAATGCTGGAGTCTCTGGTTTAGTAAAACAAACTGCTGGTTCAATCGGTTATGTGGAAAATAGCTTTGCTAAGAATGGCAATCTTGAAACTGCATTAATTCAAAATAAAAAAGGTCAGTATGTCAGCCCAGAATTAGTTAACGCTAATAAAGCTTTGGCTAACGTCAAGTTTCCTGCTAACTTTAGAGTTTTTGAAGGCGATCCTGTCGATGGTTATCCTATTGTTGGTTTAACTTGGTTGTTGATTTCTAAGGACTACGATCCAGCTAAAGGTGCTGCTATCAAGAAGTTTGTCCAATGGGCATTAACTTCTGGACAAAAAATCAATGGATCTTTAGAATATACACAGATTCCCGATGCAGTAGCTAAAAGAGCCATTCAAATGGTTAACAACTCTATTAAATAATTAGTAAAACATTTTGGGGTTAACAATAAGTTTAGCCCCTAATAAGTTCAGACATCCTAAAGGAAAAATTGCTGATGACAAGTCATCCTGAATCTAAAAGTACTTCTGAAATTGCAAATGAAGCAGATATCAAAGTATTTGATACAACTGGCTACATTCTAGAAAACGGTTTCACAGTTCTAGTTAAAATTTTTGGCTTAGGCATGCTAGCTTTGCTGCTATTTATGATAGTGGTCGTAGCTTACCAAGCATTTCCAGCAATTCAAACATTTGGAATTCCATTTTTGTTTAATACAGAATGGAACGTAGGCAGTGATGAGTTTGGTGCTGCCCCTTTTATATATGGAACATTAGTAAGTTCCGCGATCGCCATTTCAATTGCCACCCCCGTAGGTATTGCGATCGGCATCACCACAAGTGAAAATTTTGTTCCAAAAAATGTACGGATTCCCATCGCTTACACCATTGAGCTGATCGCGGCTATTCCCAGTGTAATTATTGGTTTATGGGGGATTTTTACATTTGTTCCAGCGATTCTTCCTTTCCAAATATGGCTAAACAAGACTTTTGGCTGGTTTCCTTTATTTGGTACTGAGTCTGTTGGTTTTAATGTGTTGACAGCAGGTATATTATTGGCAATTATGATTCTTCCGACTGTAGCTTCTATTTCTAGAGATGTATTGGTAGCAGTGCCGCCTGAGTTTCGCAGTGCCTCTATGGGTTTGGGTGCAACTCGATGGGAAACCATTTTTAGAGTTATCTTACCTGCTGCATCTCCAGGTATTATTGGTGCGATCTTATTAGCTTTAGGGCGTGCCCTTGGTGAAACTATGGCAGTAACAATGGTAATCGGAAATTCGCCTACTATTAGTGCTTCCTTATTAGATCCGGGCTATAGTATTCCTGCCGTAATTGCCAACGAATTTGCGGAAGCTGCTGGTGCTTTACATCCTGGTGCTCTTTTATATCTGGGTCTAATTTTATTTGGACTGACCCTCGTCGTAAATATTGGAGCAGTTCTGTTAGTGCAAATTTTTACTAAGGATTAGAAAATATTAGAGATGAGCGACCAAACACAGGGATCTGAACTGATTGAATTAACCCAACCATTACCTGGTATTAGGGCTAATTTTAGTAAAGCTATGACGGTGCTTGCCTTTGCCCTAACTGGATTGGCATTGGTACCTCTAGGAGCCGTATTATTTGAAATATTTTTTAAAGGCTTACCTTACTTGACGCTTGAGGTGCTTACATCTTTACCTGCAGCAGTTGGCGAGCAAGATGTTAGAAATGGTTTTGCTAATGCTATTCTAGGCACTTTACTAATGGTGGGAGTTGCCTCGCTTGGAGCCATTCCTTTTGGAGTGATGGCTGGCATCTATTTATCGGAGTTTGGCAAAGAACAACCAAAAACTGCTGGCTATATCCGATTTGCTACCCGAATTTTAAGTAGCGTTCCATCAATAGTTGTTGGTGTATTCGCCTATGGCGTTATTGTTGCTAGAATCGGAGGATTTTCGGCTTTGGCTGGTGCTTTTGCCCTTGGGACGATCATGTTGCCAATCGTAACTTTAACTTCGGAAGAAGCCTTAAAGTTGATTCCTACCAGTGTACGACAGGCATCGGCGGCTCTAGGTGGCAACCGATTTCAAACTACCTTTCGGATTGTAGTGTCTGCTGCCTTACCAGGTATTACTACTGGTGTACTATTAGCAGTAGCTCGCGTATCAGGTGAGACGGCTCCCTTACTGTTCACGGCCCTCTCTAGCCAAGATTGGCCCCAAGGATTATTAACTCCTGCTCCATCTTTGGCTGTACTTATTTACCAATATTCGACATCTGCTTTTCCAGAGCAAAATAGATTGGCTTGGACTGCTGCTTCAGTGTTACTTATTTTAGTAATTATAGTTAATGTGGCATCCCGTCTTGTTACCCGCGATCGCCTAAGTGCTCGTTAGTTAGTTTCCCTATTAGTTTTCCCAATTAGATTCCCCCACCAGATTCCATACTGCCATTATGCAAAACCCTAATAACCCCTCTAAATCCAACGCTGGAGAAACCGTCATCCAACTTTCCGATCTGGTTACAGATATCTCAGTACCTGCCATTCAGGTCAAAGACTTGAGTTTTTACTATGGCACTTTAAAGGTGCTTCAGGGCGTAAATCTAGATTTTCGTCAAAATCAGGTCACTGCCATGATCGGTCCATCTGGTTGTGGGAAGTCCACTCTTTTGAAGGCATTAAATAGAATTGGGGAATTGGAGAGCAAGATCAAAATTGATGGCAAAGTAGAATTTTTTGGACAAGATATCTACGGATCTAACGTCAATATTAATCGTCTCCGCAGTCAGATTGGTATGGTTTTCCAAAAGCCCAACCCATTTCCTACAAGCATCTATGACAATATTGTCTATGGGGTCAGGATTTCTGGGCAAAGCAAAAGTCGCGAAGAGCTAGATGAAACCGTAGAAACTGCGCTAAAAGGTTCGGCTTTATGGAATGAGGTCAAAGATAAACTTAAGAAATCAGCCTTAGGACTATCAGGTGGTCAACAGCAACGTCTTTGTATTGCGCGATCGCTAGCTGTAAGACCCAAAGTTCTCTTGATGGATGAGCCTTGTTCTGCCCTTGACCCAATTTCGACTTTAAAGATTGAAGAATTAATTCAAGAACTGCGTAATACTTTAACAATCGTAATCGTTACCCACAACATGCAACAGGCATCACGGGTATCTGACTACACTGCCTTCTTTAATACTGATGAAAGTCGGATTGGCAAAATGGTTGAGTACAATCAAACTGCTAAAATCTTTACAAATGCTTCTAACTCTGCAACTAGAGACTATGTAGCTGGTTTGTTCGGCTAATGTATAGAATTTAGAAGAATTTAGAGGATTAAATAATTTAAGCAAAGTTTAGACAGTCTTATAAAAGGCTGTTTTTTTCTGCGTGGTTTTCTAATAATTGTTCTATTGATTGATAATCATCGGGAGTATTGCAGTTAAAAAGCATTTGAATATCAACATTGGGAATTTCTACCACAACCGATTGCGATAGCCATGCTTGAAATGAGTATTCACCACTTTCAATA
Organism: uncultured Synechococcus sp.; assembly: GCA_964560035.1. Taxonomy (GTDB): domain Bacteria; phylum Cyanobacteriota; class Cyanobacteriia; order Pseudanabaenales; family Pseudanabaenaceae; genus PCC-7502. The sequence continues at coordinate 11,157 of CAZLKI010000023.1, read as the reverse complement.
TATGTCCTCAAGCTTTCTAAACATGAAGTACGATAAAATCCACATAGTGGTTCCCAGCCTTTGACAGATTTGGGTAAGTAGGCGATCGCCTCTGAGGATAAATTCACCAAGTTCTCTGCCCACAATTTAATAACATCAGATTTAAGATTTGGTAAATCGCAAGCTAGTAGAAGCGTCCAATCAGTTTTTAGACCAGCCATTAAAAAAGCATTTAAAAAATAAGATAAGCCTAAAGCAAATCCCGTTAATGGACTTTTTGGTACTAATTCATCAATAAAGCGGCATCGGTCGGGTAAATTTAGAGATTTATACCTGTCTTGCCAAGGAGTAACGATATAAATGGGATCGGCTCCACAATCAGATGCGACTTCACAGATTTTTTGCAGGATCGGCTTTCCATCAATTTCTAATAGGGCTTTGTCTGTACCCATACGCGAACTTTTCCCACCTGATAAGGCGATCGCTCCTAAACTAATTAATTCAGCCATTTTATAATTTAGTAAATAAGCAATTATTTAACAAAGCCATCGGTTTGAGCCTGAAAATTACCCTTAACTAGAGCTTCTACAGTTTGAACGTCATCCTTCACCCAATATTGATTGCCAAATCTGATAACTTGGGAAGATTCACCAATGGAAGCAATTACTGGGACTTTGCCGCTAGCCTCAGGATCGATCTGCGTCTTGAGAATTTCTCTAAGGACATACAATCTTTGGGATTCTTGTGCCTCGGCATAGCTGAGATGGATTTTTACCATACGTACCGAGTCAATAGGCTGCATATCATCGAGAATAATTTGAGATTGCTCGTCTTTGCGATCGACTTTGCCCCAGATCATGAGCCTTGCGTCTTTTTGTAGATTTAAGCGCACTTTTTCATAGGTTTTGGGGAAAATTACAACTTCTGCCCTGCCTGTTAAGTCTTCAATTTGAATTACTGCCATGCGATCGCCTTTTTTGGTCATAATTTCTTTAATATCTGTGACTAAGATAATGGCTGTAATCGTTCGGGTGTTGTAATCTTCAATATCGCTGAGGTTAATTGGCGCAATAATTGCCGATGAAGATTTGACAATTTTGAGGGGATGATCGGAAATATAAAAACCTAACAGATCCTTTTCCATTTGCAGCTTTTCTTGGGGAGGATAGTCGTCTACTTTTGTCCCACTAGGAGCATCATCAAAAATTACCTCTTCGGTACTGCCGCCTAACATATCAAACAAACTGCCCTGACCGCTCACTCGATCTTTAGCCTTACGAGATGCCCATTCTACGGTTGGTTCTAGGTCGTTGATTAATTGATGGCGATTGGGATTGAGGCGATCGAATGCTCCTGTTTGAATTAGTGCTTCTAAACCTTTTTTATTTAACGCCTTGGCATCCAAGCGACTGCATAAATCTGCTAAAGAGCTAAATCCTCCGCCTGTTTCCCTTGCTTCAAGCACGGAATTTACCGCTCCTTCGCCTAAGTTTTTAATTGCTGCCAATCCAAACATAATCTTGGTACCACGCGGGGTAAAGTCGATCCCAGACTCGTTTATATCGGGAGGTAAGACATCGATGCCCATATTATTACAACTGGCAATGTATCGCTGCACTTTATCTTGATCGCCACTGGTAGAAGATAGCAACGCCGCCATATATTCCACGGGATAGTTGGCTTTTAGATAAGCAGTTTGATAGGTAACATAACCGTAAGCGACGCTGTGAGATTTATTAAAGCAATTGGACGCAACCAAGCCATTGCCCAAAATAAAGTTGTGATCTCTCTCTACGCCGATGTCATAGACGGTTTGCATTCCCAAAGGCTTACAGCTTACGATCTTAACCATTGATTTATTTTGGAATTATTTTAGCTTTACTTTTTATTCCCTTTAGCATAATCCCCAAGTAATGATTATTGGGTTAATTGGTTAATTTGTTAAACGATCCCAGTCCAATCAGACTTATGTTATGAAGCGATCTAAAAATGCCAAAGGTAGACTCATGTTTTCGGCAAAACCTAGAACGCCGCGATCGCAATATTTATAGAGTAAATTTTCCCGATCGTCAAATAAAAACGTCCCACCTCGTTGGGTTAAATAAGCTGCATTCGGGACATACACTTGCCAATTGCCTAAAACCTCAGACATATTTCTCAGCCTTAGAGTTGCCAATTCAAAAGGTCGCTGAAATCCTTTACCACCTGCTAGATTAAAAAACGATCCTTTAAAACTTAAAACTTTGGGGATGGCAATAATAGTTTCATCATCGGCAATTAATTGTGGAGAAGAGCGATCGCCTGTATATCCCCGTAATACTTCCGCCAAAGTTCCAGAGCTACCAATCCCCGCACACATGAGCATGAGATTCAACCACGCATTTTGAGATAGAGTGAATAGAGGCATTTTAATCGCTAAACCTTGATAAAGTTGCAAACGGCGATGAATTGCCGCATCGGGATCGATAAATAACCAAGATTCTGGAAATCCTGTAAACTCACAAAATTTTTGACCTGAAGCGCGATCGCCAATTCCCACTGCTCTAATTGTTATTTTTGCAGCTATCTCAGAAAGCTTTTGTTTGAGCCACCACGCATATTCAAGACTATCAAAATCACCTAATTGGGGCAGGGCGATCGCGAGTAAAGTCCCAGATTCATAACCATCAAGAAGACTAACGATTTTACCATCACTTACTCTTTGACATGGGGTGCTTTTCCAAATTTCTAGCGGATTATTCATATTCTCTCTACAAGTTAGAAGGTAAGAAGGTTCGGACGGCGATCGCAGAAATTTCCACTTTTCCCTAAGTCAATCTTCATGCCTTTATACGATTATCCATAAAAAAACGTCACTTTATTATTGCCCAGTATTATTGCCCAGCAAAATCTCAGCAGCAGATGCATTGTAAATGAGAAGTGGGGGATACTCAGCGATTTGGGCATAAGTTGGGGATAATAGCGGAAGTCGAACTTTTAGAAGTAGCAATAGCGATCGCTTTAATTATTGAATATCAAGAAAAAGAAGTTAAAAATTTGATTTATGATAAAAAGCATATATTACAGTCACAACTAAATCCCCAGCCAACCTTACCTGAATCTCGTGTTAGATATTAAACTTCTGCGATCGCAGCCCACTCACATCCAAGATCGTCTAAATCTAAGAGGCGGAAATATCGACCTCACGGAAATCCTGGCTTTAGATCGAACTGTTAGAGAATTTGAAACTAGGCGATCGCAGTTAGAAGCCGAAAGTAACGAAATTGGTAAACAAGTCGGCAAGCTCTTAAAATTTTCGGAGCAATCTGGCGAAAGTATGGATATTCAGGCATTAAAAGATCGGGCGAACAAGATCAAACACCAGATTGCCGATGCCGACCCTGAAGAAAAAGAATTAAAAGAGCGCCGCCAAGAGCTTCTATTAGTGATTCCGAATATTCCAGATCCGACTGCTCCGATTGGCAAAAACGAACTCGAAAATATTGAAGTCAGACACTGGGGGGATGAATATAAAGGTATAGAAAATCTACTTCCTCACTACGAGATTGGGGAAAAGCTGAGAATTATGAATTTTGAGCGTGCAGTTAAAATCTCCCAAAGCCGTTTTGTCACACTTCTTGGCGCAGGAGCGGCATTAGAACGGGCGTTAATTCAGTTTATGCTCGATACCCATACCCAAAGAGGTTATCAAGAAGTTTTACCTCCCTATTTAGTGAACTCGGCTTCGCTATTAGGAACGGGACAATTACCGAAGTTTGCAGATGATGCCTTTAAGTGTGCCGAAGATGATCTATGGTTAATTCCCACTGCCGAAGTTCCTGTGACTAATCTTTATCGCGATGAGATTTTAGAAGCAGAGCATCTTCCCATTCTACACTGTGCTTTTACTCCCTGTTTTCGGCGAGAAGCTGGTTCTTACGGTAGAGATACCAAAGGTTTAATCCGTTTGCATCAATTTCATAAAATCGAATTGGTAAAATTTGTCCACCCCGATCGCTCTGCCGCCGAACATGAGAGCCTAGTAGCCGATGCCGAGTTTATTCTGCAAGCATTAAAGTTACCCTACCGAGTTTTAGAGCTATGTACGGGCGATCTCGGCTTTGGTGCGGCTAAATGCTATGACCTCGAAGTGTGGCTACCCTCTGCCAATCAGTATCGTGAGATTTCTAGCTGCTCTAATTTCCATGATTTTCAAGCCCGCCGCGCTAATTTACGCTTCAAAGCTAAAAAACAAAAGGGCACCGACTTCGTGCATACACTTAACGGTTCTGCTTTAGCCGTGGGCAGGACAATGGCAGCCATATTAGAGAACTATCAAGATGCTGACGGTCGGGTAAAAATTCCAGAAGTCCTTCAACCATTTATAGGCAGAGATTATCTTTAGGATAATTCGGTCGCTTAGGTCGTAAATAGTTCTATTAAATGATTTGCAATTACTACAAAGCAATTATTAATTGAGGATGAATGATTTTCTAGTGTTATCCCCAGAGTGGATTTTTAGCCTGCGATCGCGATCAAAAAGTTATAACTAGGCTTGACTAGGCTTGAAAAGTAATCTCAAAAAAATGATTTAGACTTTCGGTAAAGTATCGATCTAACTTTGTAATCGATGTTGATCAATGTCTGCAAACAAACAGCCAGATTTAATTTGATGTTAAGCTAATGAAAATATAATTTCTTAACAATTCATTCAAATTTAGCCAATTAATCAACAAAACTGCAATGCGAATTATTTTAATGACAGGAAAAGGTGGAGTTGGCAAAACATCCGTAGCGGCTGCAACTGGTTTGCGATGTGCTGAATTAGGTTATAAAACTCTGGTATTAAGCACCGATCCCGCCCATTCTCTTGCCGATAGCTTCGATCGCCCCTTAGGACACGAGCCAGAATTAATTCGTCCAAATCTTTACGGTGCCGAACTCGATGCTTTACGGGAGCTTGAGGGGAATTGGGGAGCGGTAAAGCGTTACATTAGCGAAGTCTTACAGGCAAGAGGTTTAGAAGGCGTTCAGGCAGAAGAGTTGGCAATTCTTCCCGGCATGGATGAGATTTTTGGTTTGGTGAGAGTTAAACGTCACTATGATGCGAAGGATTTTGATGTTTTGATTATCGATTCTGCCCCGACAGGCACTGCCCTAAGATTACTTTCGCTGCCTGAAGTTGCTGGCTGGTATATGCGGAAATTTTATAAACCTTTACAAAGTATGGCACAGGTATTAAATCCAGTTTTTGACCCAATTTTTAAGCGAGTGACGGGATTCTCTTTACCCAATCGGGAGGTAATGGATGCGCCTTATGAATTTTATGAAGAGCTCGAAGCACTAGAAAAAGTTTTGACCGATAACTCGATTACCACCGTGCGGATCGTCACAAATCCTGAAAAAATGGTGATTAAAGAATCCCTACGCGCTCATTCCTATTTGAGTTTATATAATGTCGCAACAGATTTAGTGATTGCCAATAGGATTATTCCCGAATCAGTCCAAGATCCATTCTTTAAATCGTGGAAAGAATCGCAGAAACAATACCGCGAGCAAATTCATAATGACTTCCATCCCCTACCTGTAAAAGAGATACCTTTGTATTCCGAAGAGATGTGCGGGTTAGAAGCACTAGAACGCTTAAAAGATACTTTATGTGGGGATGAAGACCCTTCGCAAATTTACTACAAAGAAACAACGCTTAGAGTAGTAGAAGAGAACGGGCAATATCGTTTGGATTTATATCTGCCGGGGGTTCCTAAAGAAAGTGTGGAGCTTACTAAGACTGGAGATGAGCTAAATATTCGCATCGGTAATCATCGCCGTAATTTAGTTTTACCTCAATCGCTATCGCTTTTAACTCCAAGCGGTGCCAAGATGGAAGATGATTATCTGAAGATCAAGTTTGCTGCCTAAAAACGATTCGGAATGACTTGCTTAAAAGTGAACTGTACCTGCGGTATTTCAACCTGAAGACAGCCCAACTCTAGCGCGGATGCTGACCGCAATTCATTTCATCGATAAACCGACAGCAATTCTCACTTTAAAAATTAGTAAAACCCAAAGCTAATCCGATGAGGTTTAGAACCATAATGAGAATTGCTTCTTCTTGCAGATGAAAGATAAAAAATTGAAAAAATAGCTTAAACTAAAAACTACATTTCATCGTCATCTTAAATCTTATCTAAGACTTTATTTAAAACCAAACAAATAAGATCAATGTCGCAACTCACAAGATTCTCTATTCTCGCGACTAGCATAGTGGCGATCGCTGGAGGTGGATATCAAGCTTATAATTTCCTGCAATCCGATAATAACGCTACCTCGCCTGCGATCGCCTCTGAATCTATTGCTACCTCTTCACTTACTCCTATCTCCCAAGCTGTAATTTCCCAAGCTAGGGAATCTACTCCGAGTTTTAGATCGAGTTTTAATCTAGGCGCAAATCTCTCTGAATCTGAAAGGCGATCGCAATTAGAAATACGGGCTCAAGCGATCGAATCTGGCATCGAATCTAGCTTAGACAAGAATCGCAGCCGTTATGTTTTAG
>CAZLKI010000023.1:0-4546 GCA_964560035.1 uncultured Synechococcus sp. | reverse complement strand
ATCGAATCTGGCATCGAATCTAGCTTAGACAAGAATCGCAGCCGTTATGTTTTAGCAAATATGTATTTGGTTAATCGCCGACCTAGTGAAGCTTTGGCATTGCTGACGGATTTAGAAATTGCATATCCCATCATGGCGGAATATGTTCTATTAAAGCGATCGCAGGCTCTAGCGATGATTAATCCCAATTTAGCTCCAGATACTAGAAATCAAATTCTTCAGGATTATCCGCAAAGTTTTGCTGCGGCTGAGGCGCTCTACAATCTGGGACGTTTTTCCGAAGTGTTATCAAAATTTCCCAGCCATCCGCGATCGCGTGCCATCTTAAAAACGGAACTAGCAAAATCTCCAAATCGTTTCGATCTATTAATCCATATGGCGGTTTACTTTAATGACGATCGAGCCATAATCCCGATTTTAGATCGCTTAGTTAAAAGTTATGCCAATCAAATTACTTCAGAACAGTGGTCGGCGATCGCTCAGGGATATTTCGATCGAGGACTGTACGGCAAAGCCGCTAATTTAGCTTATATAAGAGCTACTCCAGATCCAAATAATCTCTATTTTTGGGGCAGAAGTTTGCAGCGTTCCAATAACAAATCGCAGGCATATATTATCTATAATCGTCTTGTCGAGAAGTTCCCAACCCATCCTCTAGCACCTAGAGCTATTCTCCGCATGATCGACATTGCTGGCTCCGAGAATATTGTGGCAAATGTAAATAAGCTCAGCGATCGCCTAGTTTCTGGCTATCCCAATACTGCTGCCGAAGGTTTACTCAAAAAATTTAATCTTTTAACTAAGTTAGGCGGTAATGCTCAAAAAGTTCGCAATCAGATTCTCAGCAATTATCCTCGAAGTAATGAAGCAGGAATTTTAACTTGGCAATCGGCAAAGGATCTGGCAAAAAAGCGCAATTATAAAGCGGCGATCGCCCTCACTCAAAAAATTACCACTAACAATCCCCAAGCAGAAATTACGGCTGAAGCAGGCTACTGGGGTGGAAAATGGGCAAAGCAGGTTGGAGGCTCCACGGCAAAACGGGCATTTGAATTAGTCATTAGCAAGCATCCTGACTCGTATTATGCGTGGCGATCGGCAGTGCAGTTAGGTTGGCAGGTTGGGGACTTTACCACCGTGCGAAATGTGAAATTACCCCTCACTCAATCTGATTTTCGGATGCCCTTACCCTCTGGATCGGCAACTTTACAGGAGCTTTACTTACTAGGACAAGATCGAGACGCGAGCGATCGCTGGCAATTTGAAACAAGAGGTAAACCCCTGAGAACTCCCAATCAAATTTTTACCGATGGCGTAATTAGAGTGAGAACAAATGATAACCTGCGCGGACTTCGCCAAATTGAGAGTATGTATTGGTTAGATGTCACCGATGCCGAAAAAGCCGATATTAAAAATATTCTTAAATCACCTACTTTTAGCCAAACTTTATACCCCACACTTTATTGGGAGCAGATTTCACAATGGTCGAGCAAAAGTAATTTAAATTCTGCTTTGGTAATTGGTTTGATCCGTCAAGAATCTAGATTTGAATCTCAAATTGTCTCTAGTGCCGAAGCAGTAGGCTTAATGCAAATTATCCCCGATACTGCGGCATGGATTGCGGGCAAAAAAGGCGTTAAAAACTATAATCTGCGGAATCCCGAACAAAATGTAGAATTTGGAACTTGGTATTTAGACTATACCCATCGCGAATTTGGTAATAATACAATGCTGGCTTTGGCAAGCTACAATGCTGGACCGGGCAGAGTCAAACAGTGGGTCAATTCTTTTGGAGTGAACGACCCTGAAGAATTTATCGAGCGAATTCCTTACGATGAAACTAGGGGGTATGTCAGACAGGTCTTGGGCAACTATTGGAACTACCTGCGCTTATATTCACCTCAAATTCAGCAACAAATTACCCAAATCAATTAACTAAATTAAGAAACTACCACTGCAGCTTTTTGACTTTTACACCCCGATATGTTGCTACTTTGGGCTTAATAGTAACTGCTGGGATTATTTCAGTATTAGATTGAATCCTAGTATCGGATAAGACATCTTCGGTTTGGGGGGTAGAAAGACTAGATCCACGGTAGCTAGAAATTTGAGTAACGTTAGAATTTGAATTTGATCCTGCATTTGGCTGGGACGCGATCGCATTTTCGATCTTGGCAATCTCAGACTCTAAATGTTCGGTATAAATATCTGCCAATAACAATGAAACTCGATCCAAGGCTTCAGTATTTAAATCGTAACTAAAGAAATCTGTAATTAATTGTGCAGTGTCTCTAAGGGTTAGTTGACTGAGCTTGGGCACGATCGCGATCGCTCCACATTTATTTGTCGCCCATTTTTCTTCATACGCCTTAACCTGCATCGAGCTAGAGTTTAATAGCAATACCTGTAGAGGCGTATCCAAGCTTTTACACCAATTACAAACAGGCACCACCTGAAGGCTATTAGAACTTGAGCTTTTAATGCCAATGTCCATAATTAATAAGTCTGGCAGAGGCATATTAGCTTTATAAATTTCCTTTAGCATTTCCACCACATCTATATCCGTAGGTCGCCAATCAACTTGAATACCTTGAGATTTTAGTGCCGCATCCCAAACTTTCCCCTGTCGTAGATCGAGGTGCAACATTAATGCTGTTTTGGAAGTTTCAGACATGAACTTAATTAATATTTGGGAATATTTCAATCTTTATAAGATTAAGGTAGTACCTTAAAGCTTTTATTAATTAAGTAATGTGTTCTAAATAACTAAACCCCAAAAAGTTTATTTTGTTGTGTATATAAATCTCCTTCATCTCAAGCACTTTCGCAATTACATCGATCAAGCTATAGAGTTTAACGCGCCTAAGACAATTATTTTAGGTAATAATGCCCAAGGTAAATCCAACCTGCTAGAAGCAATTCAGTTACTCTCAACCCTACGATCGCCCCGTGTTAGTCGAGATCGAGATTTAGTTAAAAATGGTGATGCCATTGCCGAAATTAAAGCTACCTGTAAGCGATCGCTATCAGATATAGAGCTAGTAATGCGTTTGCGTACCGAAGGCAGACGGAGTTTAAGCATCAATGGATCTAATATCAGCCGCCATTTGGAATTTTTAGGGCAAGTTAATGCCGTATGTTTTTCCAGCTTAGATCTAGAGCTAGTGCGGGGCAGCCCTGAATATCGCCGTGATTGGTTAGATAATGTCTTAATCCAACTAGAGCCAGTATATCTAAGCTTTTTACAGCAATATAATCAAGTACTACGTCAGCGCAATGCTTTACTCAAAGGCATCCGTCAGGGGCGATTAATTAGCGATCCCATGCAAATGGCAGCTTGGGATACTCAACTGGTATCTACAGGTACGCGAATTACGCGCAGGCGATCGCGGCTGGTAAAAAGACTGACTCCCATTGCTCAAACTTGGCACAGCCGTATTAGTGGTGGTAGTGACGGCAGCGCAGGTGAATTATTAGATATTTGTTATACTCCCAAATTTAAATTTGCCGATACTGAATCGATGGAAACCGTGCAAACGGCATTTTTAGAACAAATTCAGGCAAGGGCGATCGCCGAATATCATCAAGGTACGAGCCTAGTCGGACCCCATCGAGATGAAGTTAATTTGACTATTAATCAAACTCCCGCTAAAGAATATGGCTCCCAAGGGCAACAACGCACATTAGTCCTAGCCTTAAAATTGGCAGAGTTAGAACTGATCGAGTCAATTATTGGCGAACCACCTTTATTGCTTTTAGATGATGTTCTAGCAGAATTAGATTTACAACGCCAAAATTATTTACTCAGTGCGATCGCCGATCGAGTCCAAACTATTATTACTAGTACTCATCTTGGAGCTTTTGATGGGGCATGGTTAAACTCAGCCCAAATTTTACAAGTAGAAAATGGTAGCGTAAAGTTTAGTTAAAAATATTCACTTAAATTCTGATTTCTTTAAATTCTCAAAAATATGAATCCCGAACCCGAATCCATCTCCACTCCAGTAGCTCCCACAACTCCAACTACACCACCACCTAGCTATGTCAAATTAGCAATGCGAAATATGGTTAAAAAGCGCGGAATTTCTATATTTCATTTTCTCCTTACCAGTGCAGGCTTAATTGGCGTATTGGTCGGTTTAGCTGTAATATTTCGGTGATTAATATCACTTATTTGGGTAGAAGCAATCACTGCGATCGCGACTAAATTCTCTAATAATGACGAAATATCTAAAAACCTTTTTAAACCAAATTAACCATTGACAGAAATAACTACTAAATTAAATATTGAATTAAACGTAGAATTAAGCGAAGCGATCGCCGACTTGACCTCTATTAGCGATCTGGACTGGCAAAACTGGTTTCAAATTTGGCTGAATGTTGTAACCTCAAAAGTAGAACTGACAGAATCGGATTACGAAGCCTCATTACTATTAACTGGCGATCGCGAAATTCAAGCTTTAAATCTTAAATATAGGCATCAAGACTGTCCGACCGATGTTCTAGCATTTGCCACTCTAGAGGATGAGATTCCATTTATAGATGA
>CAZLKI010000022.1:10340-17462 GCA_964560035.1 uncultured Synechococcus sp. | reverse complement strand
TAGATGTAAGTCGATCTGGCAAGTTGTCTCGTTGAATTAGGAATCCCCATGCTTTAGCACGAGGAGTGTTATTAGACTTATATTGATTGTAGAAGAAAAAAGTATAAGAAAGAAATTTAAGGAGGAGATTATAAGTGTGGAGTTGGATTTTAGAGCCAATCGGTTATCAGTTTATGCAAAATGCCTTGAGTATTGGAGTTTTGATTGGGATTTTATGCCCTGTAGTCGGAACTTACCTAATCGTGCAACGCATGTCATTATTGGGAGATGTGATGGCGCATGCGGTATTACCCGGATTGGCAGTTTCCTTTTACTTAAAAATTAATATTTCGATCGGGGCTTTTGTCTCTGGCATGATCAGTGCGGTTTTAATTGCGTGGCTGCGATCGCAAACCCGTGTCAAGGTTGATGCGATTATGGCATTAATGTTTAGTAGTTTTTTTGCTCTGGGAATCCTACTGATTACGCTTCTGCGTCAGAAAATCGATTTGGATAGCTTTTTATTTGGCGATATTCTAAGTGTCACCCGCGAGGATGTTTGGCGCACGGGCATAATTACAGCAATCGTGTTGGTGGTTGTAAAGCTGACTTATAAAGAAATGTTGTTTTATACTTTCGATCCAGTTGGTGCCAAAGCCGTAGGTATGCCTGTAGATTTAATTTATTTGGGGTTGATGGCGGGAGTCACACTTACAATTATTGCCAGTATGCAGACTGTGGGCGTAGTTTTAGTAGTATCAATGCTGATTGGACCTGGAATAACAGCTTATTTGGTTGTAAAAGAACTTCATATGATGATGATCGTTGGATCTGGCATTGGCATAGCTGCGGCAGTTGGGGGAATGTATGCGAGTTACTACTTAAATGTACCTTCAGGTCCTGCGATCGTGCTGCTTAATATGATGATGTTTTTGCTAACTTTAGTCTTGACCAGCGATTTCAATAAATTAATCAAAAAATTAATCAATCAGTAAAACCATGAGTTGAAGAGCCTAAACCGAGGCGATCGCTTGTTTTTAATTAAGATATTTGTAGAAACCTCTTGGCGTATTTACTAAATTATTCCGCCTTTAGTTTCAACTAAGATCGAAAAGTTTAAAGTCTAAAGATCGACCCTAATCATTACATTTCATTTCATATTTAATCAATTTAAGTAACTCATTCAATAACTCAAACAGTGCCTTGCAATTGTAGATATAAATAATGGCTCAGAGGCGTAAGGCATTTGCTGATAAAACTTTAAATCATCTTTATTGCTCGATCGTTATTGGCATAAATTAGCGATCGCCCTAGAAATTTTATTCAAACACTTGAAGTTGGGGAATTTTAGAGTTATGGAATTAGTTTCAGATAAGGTTTCGTCTTTTTCACAGGATGAAATGAATATAGATAATTGGCGATCGCTAATTTACGACCAATCGACGATATTAGGTATTTTAAAAGATTACTCTTTGAGGAGTATTTTAATGGCAGTAGCAGCTAACGACCTAAAATTAGTTGAAGTCTCAATTAAAGAAAAAAGCGATCGCAGTTTTATAGATATTGCTAAAGATGCCACAGTCAAACCAATTAAGGTAGAAAAAACGATAACTATCAATAAGCCTCCCGAAGATTTATATAATTTTTGGCGCAACTTAGAAAACCTCCCGACTTTTACAAAAAATCTTAAGTCAATCAAAGTAATAGATGAAAAACACTCCCATTGGATTGCCAACGCCCCTCTAGGTATGAGTGTGAAATGGGATGCCGAGATTATTTTAGATCGAGAAAACTATCTAATTGGATGGGCTTCGAGTGTAAATGCAGATATTGATAATGCTGGCTTTGTCAGGTTTAAGCCCGCTACGGGTGGACATGGAACTGAAGTAAAAGTTGTAATGGAATACAACATCCTCGGTGGCGCAATTACGTCCGCGATCGCTAAATTATTGGGCGAAGAACCAGAAAATCAAATAGGCGAAGACTTACATCGCTTCAAGCAGTTTATGGAAACTGGAGAGATTGCCACAACTGAAGGACAATCTTCGGATCGCAATTAACCAATCAAATTATAAGGAATCCATCGAACCCTAAAAAGTCTAAAAGAGAACCTAAATTTGAGACTGTCAAGGCTTGAAATTTAAAATGGGACAAACCAATGTCCACAGATACCTTCAGCCCTTACTGGAGTCTATTCGTCAAGGCAAAACGACCCTAGCTTTGTAATTACCCACCGCCTCTCATTAGAAGATGCTCCTATGGGTTGTGAAATCTTCAAGTATAAGCAGGATGAATGTATCAAAATCGTTCTCAAGCCTGGATAAAAATATATTCAAAAGTACAGACTACAAATCAAGAATGATGAACTTAAATAGTGTTGTAATCAAATAATTAGGAACTTAAACAAATGGCTAGATACGAACAAGACGATCGCAGTAATGACTTAGATCATTCAAATGGTGGCGGTAATATAGCTCCGGGCTCCCAGTCCAGCTATGCCCGTGGTATTCGCACTCTGTTAATTAGTATGATTGTAATTACAGGTTTATTAATTTTTACTTACAATTTCACCCACGGTAGTTTTGCTGCTTAATTTCAAAGATAAACAAATAAGAATTATCATAAAATCCAAAAAGCGAAGGGTCGAGCATTATTATTTTAACCTCATCCAAATCTCTTCCCTACGCTCTGTATTTAGTAAAAAATTCAGCCCAAATTTTACTCTAAAACTATTGTCTAACGAGCTTTAGTTCCAAGTCAAGAAATCATTCTGCTTATAGCTGTTAATGTCTGAATCGATCATGTATAAAATAACTACCATCTAAAGAGCTTATACCAAGGCGATCGCCAGTTTTTAATCAAAATACTTGTAGAAATTTCTTGACATATTTCTAAGATTAATCCGCCCTCTATACTATTTATATTGGAAAGTTTAATCTTGTTTTGCATAATAATTGCCATTGATGATAGTAATTCTCGAGCGCGATCGCCGATAAAATGCGCCCCAACTATTTCACCATTACCTCGATAGAGAACTTTGTAAAATTCTAAATCATTACTTTGTTCATGCTTTTGTCTAAAGCTTTGTAACATATACAAGTCTCGCCCATAGCGTAATCTAGCGTCTATTTCAGTTAAGCCCATACTGGCAACTACAGGCTTTGTCAGACAAATATAGGATTGTAAACAAGGCTCGATCTTGGCGATGGGTAAGAATAAACAATTTTTAAGGATAACATCAATATCTCGAATGTGGCTACATATATAAATGTGAGGATTGGTAGTTTGTAACTTAGAATTTCTCCGAATTTCTCCATCCCTAACATCGATCCCCGCTTTAGAAAAATTAAGATCGAAATCATCAATAAAAGTAGGAATTAAGATATGTTTCTGCCTGTCCAGCCTGCTAGTTCCCGTTGCAGTATTTACCCATATTTCCCGATCCGAAATTCCCGTAACAATATACCCCGTTAAAATTTCTATACCTTGAAGTTCTAAATGGGTTTGCAGTATTCTGGCACTATCTAAATCAAACTCAGGCAGGATATGACTCTCAGCTAAGATTCTGATTTTTATGCCTAGATTATTCAACATTTGCGCGATCGCACAGTTCAGAGCATTTCCGCCTAATAAAGTTAGAGAGATTAAAGACTCTGAATTTGTAGCTAGTAAATTAAATAAAGAATTATATGTTAGGTATTCAATCTCATTTAATCCCACAATCTTCCGCATTGGCGATCGCATATCCTGAGATGGATCTCTAGCTATAACAAACTGCCGCGATCTTAACTTTCGAGTATTTTTTGAGTAATCTGTCTTTGAATAACCAGATGAAGAATTAAATATATCAACGATCAAAGTCTGGTAATCGTAAAAGTTCCCTTTACCGATAACTACATCTACGCCAACACTTTGCAAAAACTCTAGATCTTCACCCAGATCGTTTTGAGTCCGCATGGATTCTAAAATTTCTGATAAAGAGTTATTTTGTAAATTAACTTGGCTAATAATCCGATCGAGTTGATCTTTATCTAAAACCCAATTCGATGGATTGCCCGAAGTTACCAGTGCCACCCTAGCCTTAAGTCTAGCTGCTTTAAGTGCGATCGCTCTTGCCTTGGCTCCATCACCTATCACTACCAAATCATAATCACCAACAGCCATACATTAATTTTTGAGATATTTGGGTTCGAGTTACTTTTGAGTCCAGAGATAAGCACACATTTGTACAGACAAATCCGATAGGGCTACCTGTTGTTTTTTGACCTGAATTGGATCGAGATTAAAACTCACAAAAGGTGTGCAAATATTCATAAATTCTACTTTATTCCCAGTATTAGACTTTAATTCTCGCATTTCTACTTGAATCCCAGATCCTGTCTCGGTTCGCAAAAAATACCTAATGGCATTAGTATTTAATTGTTTTTGGAGTTGAAACTTCACATTCTTATAATTCGCACTATAAACTTTTATTTTTGCCTGTCCCTCTGCCCCTATTGAAGTAGATGTAGGAATAGTTTTAAGACTTTTCAGAGCCTCTTGCCACTTATTTAAAGCTTCTCGCCACACAGTCGGTTTATGCGGAGGATTTTTAGCGATCGCCGTAGCAGTGTCAGCTAATTTTTGAGCGGAGTCCAAAGCTTTGGCGGCATTACGTTCGGTTATTAATTGGCGATCGATCTTTCCTAGCCGCATCTGAAGTGGTGATATTTGGGACTGAGCTTCTTGATAGAGAGAGAACGGACGATCTGGTATGTTTCTTAGCCTTAATAAAGTCTCGCTTATATTTTGGCGATCGCCTTCCAGTTTTGTTAAGTTTGAGGGCTGGTTAAAATTAAATGCCTGAGAGTTAAAAACTTGAGCTTGATTAATTATTTGTTGATATTGCGATCGCTCCCAAATTAACCAAATTCCACCAACGCTAAAAATAACTAAACCTAAGCCAAGTATTTTAGTTAAATTTCTCAATAAGCTTCTAGATGAATCTTTACTAAACGCACCAGTGGACGATCTACTTTTAGATGAACTCTTAAATGGACTAAATGAATCTTTGGTAAACGAACTATTAGATGACCTATTTGTTTTCTTAGATCCATTGGCTTTATTTAGAGAATCGTTAATTAATTTAGTGGACTGCGGATAAACATGACTCGGATCGTACTCGATCTTGTCAATTTTGCCATCAGTCACGACTAAAGTATCTACATGATTATGTCGAGAATGGCTCCCATATTGAGTAACTAATCCAACTTTTTTCCATTCAGGCTCCGTACTCTCACTTACTTTCCCATAGAGAGTAAAACCCTCCACTGCTGGAATTTTCAGTTGCTCTAAACGACTTTGAATTAAAGAAAATAAAAACTCATAGTTAATATAATGCTTATCATCCCTACTGGCGAGGATATACAACTGAATTCCCACCCATTTGACTTGGATTTTAACTTTGTGGAAGTTTAAGTCTGTTTGTAGAGCTTTTGCAACCGTAGTCTCATCCATATTGTTAACCTAGCAACGAACTTAACAAAAAAATTTAGCGTTTACTAAACAAATATAAGGAAATATCTAAAGTTAACCACACTCAGAAGTTAGAATCAGAAGTCAGCTAGTCAAATGAGTTATCAACTTAGCTCAAAGCCTAGATGGATAATATCATATTGGATGAGTTGGTTATTGACGGAAGGGCGATCGCTGTTTTAATATCCGTAAAATATTAGTTAAATATTAGTTAAATATTGGCTGATTTAAATCTCCAAGCCTTTTTCCATCCTTCCATGTCACCACCAGTTTCCAGAGCAGCTGAATCACTTTCAGCGTGGATAGTCTTACCATTAATATTCAAAGCGATCTTGACTTTACCCATAGCTGTATCTCGACATCTAAACTTTAAACCCTCGGTAGTAGGAACCATCACTTCCGTGCCCATCTTATCTGTCTGTCCGCTAATTTCTATTCTTTGCTGTTTTTGGTTATTGTAAGCGCGAATTTCCCAAGTTCCCCAAGGCTCGACCTCGCAGTAAATCTGACTGTTATCGGGCATAAAGCTATACAGTTCGCCTTTGTAATAAACCGCTACCATTGCCACATTACTAGATATTCCTAAAGTTTTACGTTTCCCTCCTGCCACGATCAGACTTAGATTTGCATCTAGATCGCTTCCATAGTCAGAGTTAAAAGAATCAGATTTAGAATCAGATTTAGAATTAGATTTAAATGAAGAGCTAAAAGAATTACATTGAATCCAAAACCATTGTTCGGGAAATGCCCCACCCCAATTTTTTTCCATATAAGTAGGAGCATTTTGAAACTCGTACGATCGCTCTCCCCATCGGACAAATCCCGATCCCCAACCATGAAGCATTAAAATCTGCCAGCCAGGGGCAAATACTGGGAAATAAGATAGCACTCCCATAGTTGCCAAGTTACTTAAACTTACAGGTTCAATTTGATAATTCCAAGTGCAGCTTATTTTATGAATTGGATCGTAGATTTTCCCTTCGTTATGGCGATCGCTGGCAGCATATCCTTCTCCCTTAAAATTCCAATGGTGGAGATCTAGACTATCTCTATTCGCGTAAAAATCTTGGCAATCTGGTAAAGTCCGCCAGATATGTAGATCGTCTATTCCCAATACCTGCACCGATCCACCACTATATTTAGTCCCGCCTTGAGGATCGTCAATGGCATACATAAAAGCAAAAGATTGGTTAATCTCTGGTAGCGTAACTCGATAATACCAACCCTCAAAAAATCTACCCGATCCGCAATTCCAGTGATAGCCGCTGTGGGGAACTTTCATTACTGGTTAAGATCTTGATTATGAAAAACTTGATTGTGAGGATCTAAAGTAGCAATTTCGATAAAAGTCACAGCACAAGTATCAGTTCCTTCTCCCATACCCTGATGATAAAAAGTAAATTTGTAATTAGGAAACTTACCCGACTTCTGCACCAAATCCGTTGCCACCCATAAAGCATTGCGATCGCCACTGGTCAGATGAAATAAACCATTCTTAATTCTTTGGTCTAAACTTTCTTGTACGGCTTTAGTTAGCAGTGCCAAAACTCGGTTCAGACTTTCTTTATCTACTGACACTTTAGCCATAATTCTTTTAACTTGAAATTAACTTGAAATTAACTTGAAATT
>CAZLKI010000022.1:0-10240 GCA_964560035.1 uncultured Synechococcus sp. | reverse complement strand
TTAACTTGAAATTAACTTGAAATTAACTTGAAATTTTAGTTGCAATTACAGCATAAAAAGGATCGCCATTATTATTTGCTCTGGGTAGCCATTGCCATAAATTAGAACTAGAATCGCTACTTACTACCTCAGTCGCACTAAATTTACCCATACTATTTGAAACAGAATTAAAATATGTTTTAACTAAATCTACTCGTTTTTGTTCCGAGCCATCCCGCCACGCTTGAATTGCTTTTTGATAAAACATGCGATTAGAAAAACTAATGATTGCGATGCCGTTGGGCTTTAAAATTCGATAAATCTCGCTAAAAATCGCATCAGGATACTGGAGATACTGCACCGAAACCGTATTTAATACTGCATCAAATTCATTATCAGCTAAAGGTAACTGCAAATTTTGATTCAGATTCTGGACAAAGAAATGATTTAGTCTGGGATTACGTCCAAGTTCTTCGCCATTTAAACCATGTCCTTCTACATGAGCAAACTCCATACCTTCAGGCAAATGAGATACCCAGCTACTCATTAAATCTAAAATCCGTGTTTGAGGTTTTAAGCGATCGCCGTACAAATTTGTTAACTGTTTAATAAAACTTGGATCTACATGGGTAACAAATCGAGGATACTCGTAGAAAAGAGCATCATCTGTCGGATCTAACTTAGTTCGTTCTTGGGCTAAAAGCATTTTTCTCTAACTAATAACTTTTTTATAACTTTTATCTAATCTTTACATAGTGTTACATACTCTTTGAAGGGAGATATCATCAAAAATTATAATTAATTAAGAATTATGATTACAACTTCATCAAAACTAGAATCAATTCACATTGCCGAAGTCGTAGAAACTTCATCAACAGAATATATTGCCCAATGCATAGAACCAAAAGATTTAAGTTTTCCGATCGCGCCTGCCTTTGGAAGTTGGGTCAAAGCGATCTCCGATCTCGATAATGTCATTACCTATGGCGTGGTTTATCATGCTACCACTATGCCTATAGACTCAGTGCACAGAGCGGTTGCCTTGGGACTATCCTTAAATGAATTGCGCGAGCAACAACCTCAAATTTTTGCCATGCTTAAAACTGAAATCAAGGTGGCGATTTTAGGTTTCGAGTCGGGACAGAGCATATATCAACATTTGCCGTCTCAACCACCCCAAATTCATCAAGCAGTCTATACCTGTAACCTTAATGAAATCAATCGGTTTACGGAAGAACTACATTTTTTACGAACTCTAACTCAAATTACTGGTGCGCCCGTAGACGAACTCCTAGCCGCTATCCTCCGCAACACCTATCAAGCTCGTAAATGCGATCGCCCTTGGCTGGTAGAATCAGGACGAAAGCTTAGTATTTTACTTAAAGATGACTACGATCGCCTTGGTGCCATTCTCAATCAAGTTCATCCATAAGCAGCAAAATATCTAAAATCACAGATCGTAAAAAATTATTAGTTGACTTTTGTAACATAATATTGTTAAGCTAGATAGCCGTTGATTTAATCTACAACTTGCAGACTATATGCCCACAATTCAGCAGCTCATTCGCACTGAGCGTCAAAATGCTAACCAAAAAACTAAGTCACCAGCCCTAAAGAGTTGTCCTCAAAGGCGGGGGGTGTGTACGCGCGTATATACAACTACTCCTAAAAAACCCAACTCGGCTTTACGCAAAGTGGCAAGGGTGCGTTTAACATCTGGCTTTGAAGTTACGGCATATATTCCCGGAATTGGGCATAACCTTCAAGAACACTCAGTCGTAATGATTCGAGGCGGAAGAGTTAAAGATCTCCCTGGAGTTCGCTATCACATTATTCGTGGCACCTTGGATACGGCTGGCGTAAAAGGACGCATGCAAGGACGTTCAAAATATGGAGCTAAAAAACCGAAACCCGGTCAAGCTGCTGCTACTCCTACTAAAGGTAAAAAGAAATAAATTTCCAAGCAATTACATTCATACCTATATTCACAAGTATTCTAAAAAGCACAACTTAAACCCCTACCCTAATATTAAATGTCTCGCCGCACAAAAGCCACAAAACGTATCACTCCTCCCGATGCTGTCTATAGCAGCCGTCTAGTTAATATGCTAATTCGTAGATTAATGGTATCGGGAAAATTTTCATTGGCATCTGGAATTGTCTACGATGCATTCAATGTTGTTGCCGAACGGACTGGAAATCCAGCTATAGAGATTTTCGATCGTGCTGTTCGCAATGCTACTCCATTAGTTGAAGTCAAAGCTAGGCGAGTTGGTGGAGCAACCTATCAAGTCCCGATGGAGGTCAGAACCGATCGGGGAGTTGCGTTAGCATTAAGGTGGCTTGTCCAATATTCTCGCTCTCGTCCCGGACGTAGTATGTCCAGTAAATTGGCAAACGAGCTCATGGATGCCGCTAATGAAACGGGAAGTGCAGTCCGCAAACGCGAAGAAACTCATCGTATGGCTGAAGCGAATAAAGCCTTTGCTCATTACAAATACTAAACTAGATATTTAGACTAGATATTTGGATAAGTTTTAACTTCAAAATTCGTAGTTTTTAAACTATGACCTTCGCTGTGCTATTGTTTAAGTAATTTTCATATTTCTGTAGGATTCGAGGAAAAATCTGTGACGAGAACCATTCCCTTAAATAAAGTACGCAACATTGGTATAGCAGCCCATATTGATGCAGGCAAAACTACCACTACTGAGCGTATCTTGTTTTACTCTGGCGTGGTACACAAGATTGGTGAAGTTCATGAAGGTACCGCAGTAACTGATTGGATGGTACAAGAACGCGAACGTGGCATTACTATTACGGCTGCTGCCATTACCACCAGTTGGCAAGACCACAAAATTAATATTATCGATACTCCCGGTCACGTTGACTTTACGATCGAAGTCGAGCGTTCCATGCGCGTATTAGACGGAGTTATTGCAGTCTTTTGCTCCGTAGGTGGGGTGCAACCTCAGTCCGAAACAGTCTGGAGGCAGGCTGATAGATATAAGGTTCCTAGAATTGTTTTTGTCAACAAAATGGATCGTACGGGCGCAAATTTTTACAAGGTATACGAACAAATCAAGGATCGTTTGCGATGTAATGCCGTTCCTATTCAACTTCCAATCGGAAGCGAAGATGTATTTAAGGGAATTATCGACCTTGTAAAGATGCGCGCTTTTGTTTATAACGATGAAATCGGGAAGGATATTAGCGAAGTTGACATACCCGAAGACCTGGTTGAAGTTTCTAATGAATACAGACTTAAGTTAATCGAATCAGTTTCAGAAACCGATGATGTACTTACAGAAAAATATCTAGAGGGCGAAGAGCTTACTGAAGAAGAAATTAGAGTTGGTTTACGTAAAGGAACAATTAGTGGGGCGATCGTACCGATGGTATGTGGCTCAGCATTCAAGAATAAGGGGGTTCAGCTACTTCTTGATGCTGTTATTGATTATCTTCCTTCTCCTCTTGAGGTTGCAGCAATTCAAGGACATCTTCTCGACGGTACTGAAGTAACTAGACCTCCCGATGATGAAGCTCCTATGTCAGCTTTAGCCTTCAAGATCATGGCTGATCCTTATGGTAGGCTTACTTTCATCCGTGTGTATTCTGGGATAATAAGTAAAGGTTCTTATGTTTTGAACTCATCAAAGGATAAAAAGGAACGCATCTCTCGGTTAATCGTACTTAAAGCTGACGATAGAATTGAAGTTGACGAGCTGAGAGCAGGAGATCTAGGGGCTGTTCTAGGCATGAAGGACACATTTACTGGAGATACATTATGTGATGATAAATCTCCTGTAATTCTTGAATCACTATTTATTCCAGAGCCCGTAATCTCTGTTGCTGTAGAGCCTAAAACTAAGCAGGATATGGAAAAGCTTTCCAAAGCCCTACAATCTCTGTCAGAAGAAGATCCTACATTTAGAGTTATGGTCGATCCTGAAACAAATCAAACTGTAATTTCTGGAATGGGAGAGCTGCATTTAGAAATTTTAGTCGATAGAATGCTAAGGGAGTTTAAAGTAGAAGCTAATGTGGGACCACCTCAAGTTGCATATAGAGAAACTATTCGGAAGCCAGTTAGAGCAGAAGGCAAGTTTATTCGGCAAAGTGGGGGTAAAGGTCAGTACGGTCATGTTGTAATTGAAGTAGTCCCTACTGAGCCTGGAACTGGCTTTGAATTTGTTTCTAAGATTGTTGGTGGCTCTATACCAAAAGAGTATGTTGGACCTTCAGAGCAAGGAATGAAAGAGGCTTGCGAATCTGGGATTTTAGCGGGTTATCCTGTGATAGATTTGAGAGCTACTTTAGTTGATGGTTCTTTTCATGATGTTGATTCATCAGAAATGGCTTTTAAGATCGCAGGCTCTATGGCAATCAAAGAAGCTGTGATGAAAGCAACACCAGTCTTATTGGAACCAATGATGAAAGTAGAAGTTGAAGTTCCAGAGGATTTCATTGGTACAATTATTGGTGATCTCAATTCCCGCCGTGGACAAATTGAGGGTCAAGCCTCTGAACAAGGTATTGCCAAAGTATCATCAAAAGTTCCTTTAGCCCAAATGTTCGGATATGCTACTGATATTCGTTCTAAGACTCAAGGAAGAGGAGTCTTCACAATGGAATTTAGCCATTACGAAGAAGTCCCCCGCAACGTGGCTGAAGCCATTATTGCAAAAAGTAAAAGTAAAGATTGAAGGAATTAACAGGACAAGGAATATAAGTTAAATGGCACGCGCAAAGTTTGAAAGAAATAAACCTCACGTTAACATTGGTACCATTGGTCACGTCGATCATGGTAAAACAACTCTAACTGCTGCAATTACAATGACTTTGGCGGCACTTGGACAAGCAGATGCTAAGAAGTATGCTGACATTGATGCTGCTCCAGAAGAGAAGGCTCGTGGTATTACTATTAATACTGCTCACGTTGAATATCAGACTGAAGAGCGGCACTATGCCCACGTTGATTGCCCAGGGCACGCTGATTACGTTAAAAATATGATCACTGGTGCGGCTCAAATGGATGGGGCGATTCTACTCGTATCTGCGGCAGATGGTCCTGAACCCCAAACTCGCGAACATATTCTTCTTGCTCGTCAAGTTGGCGTACCAAATCTAGTTGTTTTCTTAAATAAAGAAGACCAAATGGAGGGTGAAGATGAGCTAGTTGAGTTAGTTGAGCTTGAAGTACGTGAGCTATTATCTTCCTACGACTTTGATGGAGATAGTATCCCAATTGTCAAAGGTTCTGCTCTGAGGGCGGTTGAAGCACTTACTTCTAATCCTAAAATTCAAAGAGGCGAAGACTCCTGGGTTGATAAGATTCACTCTTTAATGGCGGCTGTTGACGCTCACATTCCAACTCCAGAACGGATGGTAGACAAGCCTTTTCTCATGGCAGTTGAAGACGTGTTTACAATTACAGGTCGTGGTACTGTCGCTACAGGCAGAATTGAAAGAGGAAAAGTCAAAATTAACGAGACTGTTGAACTAATAGGTCTACGTGAAACTAGAACTACAGCTGTTACTGGGATCGAGATGTTTAAGAAGAGTCTTGACGAAGGTCTTGCTGGTGATAACGCTGGATTATTGCTACGTGGTATGAAAAAGGAAGATATTGAGCGTGGTATGGTAATTGCCAAGCCTGGTTCTATTACTCCTCATACTGAGTTTGAAGCTCAAGTTTATATTCTTCAAGAAAAAGAAGGTGGTCGCAAAACTCCTTTCTTCACTGGATATCGACCTCAATTTTATGTGCGTACTACAGATGTAACTGGAACTATCAAGGCTTTTACTGCTGATGATGGCTCTGATGCTGAAATGGTTATGCCTGGCGATCGCATTAAGATGACTGTAGAACTAATTAACGCGATCGCAATTGAAAATGAAATGCGCTTTGCAATTAGAGAAGGCGGTCGTACAGTTGGTTCAGGTGTTGTAACTAAGATTATTAAGTAATTTAATTTATCAAGTTTATTTATTGGTGCTGTAGGGGAAATCCTTACAGCATTATTTGTTTTTAGTGTGTTTTAGTTCAATTATGTTCGATCGACCTTTAGTCTTAATCTCTAATAACTTAGCTGATACCCATGCGATCGCCTCAATAATCGCTAATTTAATCGAAGCGGGAACGATTTTGTTATTAGAAGGTAACTTAGGGAGTGGAAAAACTGCTTTTGTTAAGGCTTTGGCGGTAGGGCTGGGAATAAAGGCAATAGTGACAAGTCCTACTTTTACTTTAATTGATGAGTATGACTGTGGTAGATTAGCACTCTATCATATGGATTTATATCGATTGAGCGATCGAGAAGTAAGCAAGTTACACTTAGAAGAGTATTGGCGCGGAGTAGATTTTCCGTTGGGAGTCGTGGCAATTGAGTGGGCTGAGAGATTAGAAATTTTACCTGATGCATATTTAAGGTTTAGTTTTTCGAGACTTACAGATGGCGATCGCCGCGAGCTTAAAATTACTGCTAAAGGCGATCGGAATATCAAGATTGTTTCTAATCCGAGCTTATTAGATTTTTGCCATAGAGATTAAAATGTCACAACCACTTATCCAATGGTATCCCGGTCATATTGCTAAAGCTGAAAAAGCCTTAGCAGAACAGTTAAAGCGCGTAGATGTTGTTATTGAAGTTAGAGATGCGAGAATTCCGATCGCTAGTGCCCACCCTAAAATGTCGATTTGGACTGAAGGTCGCAGCCATTTATTAGTACTTAATCGTCTAGATATGGTCTCAATATCTCATCAAAAGCAACTACAAAAGTGGTTTGTAAATCAAGGCTATGAGGTATTTTTTACCAATGCTAAAGATGGGGAGGGAATCAAAGCGTTACTCAAAGCTGCCCAATTAGCTGGAGTAGGAGTTAACGAGCGTAGACATGGAAGAGGAATGTTACCTAGACCAGTGCGGGCGGCGGTCATTGGATTTCCAAACGTGGGAAAATCTGCTTTGATCAACCGTCTATTAAATCGGAAGGTAGCACCGAGTTCTAATCGTCCTGGAGTTACGCGGCAGTTACGGTGGATTCGGATCTCTGAAGCAATCGAACTTTTAGATACACCTGGTAATTTGCCTACACTTTTAGGGGATCAAGAGGCAGCGATTAAGTTGGCAATTTGTGATGATATTGGGCAGGCAGCTTACGATAGCATTTTGATTGCGGCGGCGGCTGTGGATAAATTCAAAGAAATTGGCGTGAAGTTACAGACAAAATATGGAATTGGGATTGAAAACCTAAGTGGGATGGAATATATTTTAGCTGTGGCACAGAGCGATCGCTATAATGGCGACTTAAAAAGAGTAGCAGACTTAATTTTGTACGATTTTCGGAGAGGAAGATTAGGCGAGATTGCCCTAGAATTTCCGTTTATCAATTTAGATTAATTAGATTAATTAGGAATATTGAAATTAAAGTGAGTATCTTAATTAAAGTTGCAGATTTTAGTTCGGATTTTTTAATCATCGAGCAAATTAGATATGCAGTATTTCATGTCGAACAGTCAATTAGTGCTGAAGATGAATTTGACGGGAAAGATGCCGAATCAATTCATTTACTAGCTTATTTCGATAACCAACCAACGGGCACAGTCCGAATTAGAAATATCGATCATGAAATTGTTAAGATCGAACGCTTGGCAGTTTTAAAAGATTTCCGCTCTTTAGGTTTGGGTAAAAAATTGATGGTTCAGGCGATCGCCCATGTAAGTGAATTAGGAACTTGTAAATTAATTAAAATTCATGCCCAATCACACTTAGAAAACTTTTATACCAAACTAGGATTTATGGCTCAAGGCGAGAAGTTTATAGAGGCTGGAATTGAGCATATTTTGATGGTGCAACACATTTAATAATTTTTGCTATGGACTTTTATATTGAATTCGGATATTTCTATATTTGCCTTGCTCGACAGGCTTAAATTTGTTGTAATAGCCTTTGATGGTTTCTCTTGCTAATTGTTCGAGCTTAGGATTAGTACTTTCCACAACTATTGGTTCTTGTTCGACTCTGCCATCTGGAGTAACTACAAGCGCAAATGTGACCGATCCAGTTATGCCAACTAGAGCTTGCGGATCGATAGGAATCCAATCTATAGGTTCTCTTTGATTTGAGGGAATGGGCGTTTCAGGTGAGGCAATTTGACGTAATACTACAATATTCTCTGCTACAGGTTTTGGCGGATCGGGTTTTGCTACATTACTATTGAGGCTACCAGTATTGAGATTGCTAGACTTTTTAGCATTATTATTAGTAGCTAAGTCTGAAGCTTTGGTGCTGTATCCAGTTATGGGATTAATAGGATTAATTATTTCGGGCTTGGTATTCTGATTATTAAGTAGATTGCTCGATGAATTATTGATTAGATTACTTGAAGGATCTATTATTGGTGTGGTCGGGGTAATAGTAATTTCAGGTCTAATATTACTTTTGCCCACGGAGAAATTTAGGTTACTTTGCCTACTATTCAGTGCTAGATTTGAGTTGAGATTGCTGACATTTGGAACAGTCCTAAGATTTGATGTTCGGGGTAAGGTTTGAGGTGCAACCGATAATAATGGCGGTGGTGGATTATAGGCAGGCTGAGGAATAGATAACGGATTATAGGCAGACGAGGGCAGGGAAGGTAGATTAATTTGGTTCAGATTTAAAGGTGGCAATTGCTGAGAAAGTTTAGTCGATCTAAGTAATAGTTCGGGCGGAATAGTAACTACAGGAATGGTAGAAATTTTTGAAGAATTGGTAACAGCTGAGTTGCGCGTAATTGGGTTTGGTAAGAGCAACCAAAAAGCCGTATGGGCAGCAACAGAACCAATCATAATTAGCCAAACTGGATTCTTCCAGCCGAATTTACTAGAATGCGGAGCTAGAGAATGCCAAAATTTTAGATTTTCGGAAATCTCAGGTTCAGATATAGATGGGGCGAGGATTTCTGACATAGATTTAGCTAGTATTTAAGGACTAGAGGGACTGGAGGGAATAGACTTGGACGTAGCGATCGCCACTCGATCTCCAGCAAGTTTACGTAAAACCTCTAACACGTTAATTACCTGCTGATAACTAACACTGGCATCTTCGGCATTTAGTACAACTGAGCCTTGGGGAAATGCCGCAATATAACCTTTAACTGCAACTTCTAAACCCTCAGGCGTAAGTAAATTACCATCTATACGAGTTTTTCCATCTATATCTAAGGTCACTATCAACATCTCATTTAGAGACTTAGTATTTTTAGGCAAATTTGATGCACTTTTTGTTGGTAAGTCCACGCCAATTTGTTGAACTGGGGTTAAACCTGCTGCTATTAATACAAAAAAAGCAAGTATCGCAAACACAACATCAAGCAAGGGAATAACGTTAACTTCAGGAATATTTGACGATTTAGATGTAGATCGAAGTCTCATACTATTTTTGATGCCACTAATTTTTTACGCCATAAGCTGAAATAATACATACTTATTATTAAACTGCAAATATAGTTACTCAAACAAAGATATGACTGTAATTTTAAAAGACTTCTTGGAAGAATGTGAATCCCTGCAATTACTAAGAATAATTGTAAATACTGGAGCGGCAGTTTTAGAGGTACGAGGACATATCCAAAATTTATTTTACGCTGATTTACCTAAAGGTCGATACGCCAATATGCACACCGAAGGATTTGAATTTCATTTAAATATGGATAAAATTTTCAAAGTGAAGTTTGAGCTAGGAGAGGCAAAACGCGGAAACTTTACGACCTATGCTGTGCGGCTGAACAACGATCGCGATGAACCTGAAATGAGCCTGTTTTTGCAGTGGGGAAAGCCCGGAGAATATGCGGAAGGACAAGTTGAGGCATGGGGATCACTAAAAGAGAAATACGGAGAAGAATTTGCTGTAACCTTGGCTTAATATTTTTTAAAAATATCGTATGACCTTTAAGTTCATATTTCCTTTATTAAGATTAAGAATTATCGGTAAAATCCCAAGTTCCATCAACGCAATATTTTAGTTGTGTTAAGCTAAATTATTATGATTCCAAAGTTTAATACTCAAGGAAATCTACCAAAAGGTATTCACTTTTGTACTTGGGAAGAGTTTATTGCTCGATTTGGAATTACACCCCATCGACTAAGTTTAATTAGTGGACTCAAGATGGCAATAATCTCATTGAAAAATGCAGGCTGCTCTGTAATCTATGTTGATGGCAGCTTTGTTACAAGTAAGCTTATCCCATGAGACTTTGATACCTGCTGGGATACTGA
>CAZLKI010000021.1:8260-17524 GCA_964560035.1 uncultured Synechococcus sp. | reverse complement strand
TTCCCCAGCCTTAAGTTTGAAATATTCAATGAGGCTTTCATCTAAAGAGATCGTAATACTTTGCTTACGGGGTGAAGGATTTAGTCCAATCCGAAAGGTCGCACGATCTAAATCTACCGTGTCACTTCAGTATATTCATCAGGATTGTCAAAGGTTTCTAAAAAAGATAAGTCGTTCATTTTTATTTGCCTCACGTATAGAAATAATTCGTATTTCATCTTTGGTTTCAGTATGCACAATGACTATAACTCTCATATTTAAGAGTCCAAGTGTTACCCAACGCTGCTCTCCATAATTTTCACGGTTATCTTCAGTCGATTCCGTGCTTCTTTTGATTTGCTTGGCGTTTGGATTCATGCCAAATAAACTTCATAAAGTGAGACTAATTATACTTAGTTCTACACTATCATTGCACCTGTCCCCTTTGAATTTTCTATCGAATATCGGTCTATCTACAACCTAGAACCGAAACCGTATAAGTATTTCCGATCGCGCTTATACCACCCACAAACACATTAATCTGGTAAGGCTCAGTTTGGGTACCAGTTTCTGCAGTCAAGTTTATTGGTCTTTTAACCTTGGCTGCCACGTTGTTTTGATTATAAAACTCTGTAGAAGTGTTGTCGCTGTACTTCAGATTTAGCTTGAGGTCGTAGTTAGCTTTGTTTTCAGGCACGATTGTTGCAATATAGCGACTAAAAGGCACGCCACCAGGTACGGCAAAGTCTGTGTTCCAATTATTATTCGTGATTAAAGTGCTGATAGGAGAAACAGTTTTTTTGACTCTAGTACCCTCACCTCCAATAAGCTTAAGTGGACGACAGGCTTGAGCTTGAACTGAAGGTGTGGAAATCAAGCATAGTACTAAACTGGATAAGCCTAAAAACTTTAAGGTAGATTGATTTAAGCGCATATAAAATCCTTTTTGCTGATCGTTAACAAATAATAAGTATAAATATACGTTAGCTTAGGAATAATCTTGGTTTATATACCGATCGCCGTAAATTGACTCGATTAATCTAGACAGTTGGGCTATCTAAGTTGGACTACTTAATTGGACTTAATTGATTAGAGGCTTGATGAAACCTCTTAGGCACTGTCATACTAGAGACGTATCATCTAAAATCTAATACATTAAATAACTAAAATCTAAATGTTTGCAATTGAGCTATCTCTAAAGGGTAATCCCATCCCTGTAACTGTCGAGCGTAAAGAAAAAGAAGGTGCCCAAGCTTTATATAACTCGATTATCGAAGCGATCGAATCAGGAAGTCCCAAAGTGCTACAACTTACCTGTGAAAAACATTCAGAGAAAAATGTGGCTGTTCTCACCGAGCAAATCTGCGGGGTTCAAGCATCGGAGAAAAGTTCGTCAGCATCAGTTACAGGGGTTGGTTTTGGTAGGTATTAATGATAACGGTGGTGATGATATCAGTGCCCAAGACCTGAATTTTAGTTGGGAAAATGGCACTGTAGTTTTAGATCGATGCACTTTATCGGTACCGAGAGGTGAATTTTGGATGTTGCTCGGAGCCAATGGCAGTGGTAAATCTACTTTATTAAAAGTTTTGGCGGGTTTATTAAAGTCACAGTCGGGGGCGATCGCGCTTAATGCTCCTGTAGGCTTTGTGTTTCAAAATCCCGATCATCAACTGGTAATGCCGACCGTGGGGGCGGATGTAGCTTTTGGTTTGGTTGGTGAAAATCTCTCTTATCCCGAAACCCATAGCCGAGTGCATGAAGCTTTGAGTGCCGTAAGATTAGAAGAGTATCAACGCCGACCTATTTATGCCTTAAGTGGCGGACAAAAACAAAGAGTGGCAATTGCTGGGGCGATCGCGCGTAGAGCTCAAGTTTTACTATTAGACGAACCTACAGCCCTCTTAGACCGAGAAAGTCAGGCAGAATTGGTCGAAGCCGTTAAAAATTTGGTTAAAGAGCGATCGCTAACAGCATTATGGGTTACTCATCGGTTAGACGAACTAGATTATGCCGATGGTGCGTTTTTACTGAATCAAGGACGGGTAATCGATCGAGGCGATCCCGCTAGGCTTAAAAAACTTTTAGAAGATTCGTGAAAACTTAATGTAAAAACATAGTAAAAACGGAGAAATTCTTGCTAAAAATTCTTAAACAAATCTCCGAATAACGATCTGAGTTGTATGATTGTGACAAGTAGATTAAACCCAGTCTAGTTCTGTTAATGTTGGGGTATAAATCAAGGATCTTGTATGGCAAATGTGAGCGAACGAGTAGGAAAACGTGAGGATTTCAACGAAAATCTTGAAGCATTGACCATTCCTGATGAACCTGATGAAAATTTTAATGCCGAATATATTAAGGATTTTAATACTGAAAACGAAGAATTATCTAGCGAACTCGATTGGACGCTTGACGGGGAATTAGACCAACAAGATTTGCCAGAACTAGAGCTAGAATTAGAGCTAGATTTAATCAAGAAATCACCCGTATCATTTTCCCCAAATTTCACTGCTCCGTCTATTAATTCTGCTTGCGGCAATTGGCAGGGTAGAGATTCGGAACTAGAAGATTTAAATCGAGTTTTGGCGGATAATTCCTTAGTCGAAATTACAGGTAATGTTAACGAATCAGTCGATAATTCAGGTCATAAAACAGGACTGGCAGCTAAATTTTTTCAAGCAGATAGTCATCCTACTAAGTTTTGGGTCGATGCTGATATTTATAGTTTTACAGATTTCGCGCAGTGGGCGATCGCTTTTTTAGCCAAAATTAATCAGCCAAATCAGACAAAAGATCATCGAACTCGAAACGAACCCACTACCCAAGATTGCAGCCTTACATCTACTTTAATAAACCTAATTCAAACTCATTCCTGTCTTGTAGTTATAAATCGCCTCGACCTGAGTCCACAGAAAGAGTTTTGGTTAGACTTTATCCAAGCTTTGCAGCACGAGCTAGATTCCGATGTTAGGACTCAAAATTCCAGCCAAAATTCTAGTCAAAATTCTGGTCGAGATGCAAAAGTTATAGTTATCAGTCAAGATGCTTTGGGGTTTTTGCCTACTTTAGAATTATCCGAACCACTCAGTGTGGAAGAATCGGTAAATTTATTATTAGAGGTGGGGATTCAAGGCGATCGCCAAGATTTAGCAAACTTCGGACAACTTTTAGGCGGTAATCTTTTAGCGTTAATATTGGCAGCAAGCTTACTCAAAGTCGAAGAACAGATTCCCCAGATTCGATATCTGGCTAGATATGGTAATATTTTTGACTTAAATAAGCTTCACCGTCTAGTTACAACTCAGAATGTCTTCGATCGCAGCTTTAAGCGATTATTACCCAAACTCCGCAATCTATTGGTTGTTGCCAGTATTTATACCTTACCTTTTAATTTAGAAGATCTGCATGGGATGTTAGGTGACGAGTCTAGTAATGAATCAAGTAATGAGTCTAGTAATGGGATTGGGTTGACCGATCTGCATAAATTAGAACAATTGGGATTAATCCGAGGCTTGGGACAAAATTATTTTTATTGCGAACCTCAAATTAAAAAACTAATTCCGATCGCCGATCCTAAACCCTATCACGAGCAAGCAATTAAGTATCTGTGGACGCAGGTAAAGCCATATTTTGCATGGGAAAGCGATCTCGATCTGACGGCACATTTAGCAATTTTCGACCACTGTTGTGCGTTAGGAGAATATTATCGGGCTTTTTATACTATTCATGAAGACAGCGATCAATGCGTAGAAAAGTATTTAGAAGCTCAGGGTAAGCATATCCTCCGCATTAGTTTGTTTAAGCCTTTAATGACAGCTTGGCGCGAAATTAAATCCGATCGCATTGAGTTTGGTACGGTTCTTATGGGCTTGGGTGATGCCTATACCCATCTTCATAAATACGATCTGGCAATTCCTTTATATCAAGAATGGTTGGCAATTTTAGTCAAAAGACAAGATCCCTTAGAACGCCGAGCCAAAGCCCAATGTTTGTATAAATTAGCCAGTGCGCTCTTTACTCAATTATCCCTTCAATTCCCACAATTCCCAATTCAATCAAATTCTAAATTAAAAAATAACCAATTACAGGATCGCTCTCTACAAATTTTACCCCTGTATCGAGAATCATTAGAAATTGCGGTTAGATCGGGCGATCGCATTTTAGAGCTAAATAACTTGTTAGGACTGGGAAATCTTTACTCTAGTATTAAAGAATATCCGCAGGCACTGGAATATTACGAACGGCATTTAGATCTGGCACGCGAAACAAAAGATATTCAGTCGCAGATCGATTGTCTGCCTAAAATAGCATCTGCTTATAAAGCGATCGGGCAATATGATAAAGCCCTCGAACTCTATCGCACTCACCTTACCCTAATTCCAAATTTAGATTATGGCTTAAATCAAGTATTGAGAGCAAATTCCTTAGAAAATTTAGCACATACCTATCAAATCTTAGGTGAATACACTCAAGCCAAAGCCAATTATCAAGAATGTTTAGACTTGGGAGTAGAGAACGCCTCAAAAATTTATGGCACTAATTACCAAGAAAATTACCGAGAAAATTACCAAGATATTTACCAAGAAAATTATGGGCAGAAAGCTAACTGCTTGCTCGGTTTGGGAATTAGTAGCGATCGCCTCGGACAATTTAAAGAAGCTATAACCTATTATCAACAGGCACTAGAAATATTTGCAGAGGCGGAAAGCCCCGAATGTTTAATTAATCTGGCTAACGCCCATAACTCTTTGGGACAGTACAAAGAAGCCGTAAGTTTCTATGAGAGGGCATTAAGGCTAGGATTAAAAAGTAGCGATCGCGGTCTACAGGCAAAATGTTTGATTGGCTTGGGAAATGTGCAAAACTGCATGGGCAAATTTGTGAAGGCGATCCAATTTTACGAACAGGCATGGGAAATTTCTAAAGATCATCCAGCCCAACTAGCGATCGCTTTAGGTAATTTGGGGAATGTCTACAACGCGATCGGACAGTACCAAGAGGCAATGGAGCTTTACAAAAAATCTTTAGATATTGCCAAGCAAATTGAGGATTTGGGACAACAGGCACTTTGCTTAAACAGTTTGGGGCAGGTCTTAGATCGGTTGGGCTACTATACTCAAGCTTTACAGTTTTATCAAGAATGGATCGATCTCAAAAAAGGTATGGGCGATCGCTCGGCAAGTTTGGCATCTTTAAACCGCAATAGCAATCTCGCTAGTAGTCTGAGTCATAGTAAGTACGCTCAAGCAATCGAATTTCATCAGCAGTGGATTGATGTCAAGCGCAAAATGGGCGATCGCCAAGGAGAAGCAAACTCTTTAGGTAATTTAGGCAATGCTTTTTTTGCCATAGGGCAGTATCCTCAAGCGATTCAGGCTTATCAACAATGTTTAGAAATTGCTCGGGCTATTGGTTGTCGCCGTTCTGAGGCAAGTTCTTTAAGTGGTTTGGGATCTGCCTTTTTTGTGTTGGGGCAATATACTCAAGCCATTGAATTTCACGAACGGTGCTTGGAAATTTCGCAAAAAATTGATGACGTGACGATCCAAGCTAAAACCCTTACTAATCTGGGCAAAGCTTATTATTCACTAGGGCAATACTTTCATGCAGAGCAAAAATACTTACAATCCTTAGAACTAATCCAAAAAATCGGCAATCGTCAAGGCGAAGCAAATGTGTTGGGCGACTTGGGTAATACGCACTATGCTTTGGGTAAATATCCTCAAGCGATTGATTTTTATCAGCAGTGGTTAGGAATTTCGGCAGAAATCGGCGACAGATCGCAGCAGGGAAATGCCTTGGGTGGTTTGGGTAATAGTCATAATGCCCTTGGGATGTATGCTAAAGCGGGAGAATTTTATCAGCAGTGGTTAGAAATTGCTCAAGAAATAGGCGATCGCCGCTCTCTGGCAAATGCCCTAGCAGGTTTGGGTAATGCCTATAATTCATTGGGAGAATACAGTCGTGCCATTGAGTTTCATCAACAATCGCTGAAAATTCAAAAAGAAAATAGCGATCGCTTTACCGACAAAGCCTCGTGGTCGAATTTAGTCGATACCTTAGAAACCCTAGAGCAAAAATCCCTGACTTCTAATCCCTATAAATCTATTGACGTGCAATCAAGCGATCGAGATGAAAGTGCGATTCAGCAGCTATTAGAAGCAGTAGAAGCAGGGGCGATCGCTAAAGATGTTAAGAAGAGTATGAAGAGTAAAACCGTACTAAATCCACCTAAACCCGCTCCAAAAAGTTGGCTAAAATCTACCTTTGGTTGGCTAACAGGTAAAAGTTAATTAATTAAATCTATTTACTCCCTTCCTAACTTATAAATATACATGACTGAAACGGGGTCAAGGGGCAGAGCCCCTTCGTGGGGGCTTCGCCCCCACACCGCCAAAAGACTAATTTTTAACTGGAAAGGGCGTAGGTTCTGTTTAGGTTCTGTTTTCGGCAATAATTACATCTAAAATTGCCTGTGCGCCTTTATCTTTAAGTTGATGAGCGAGTTGAATCCCGATCGCCTCGGCATCGATCACACTGCCAACTACTTCACCTTTAATCAGAGTTTGTCCGTCTAAACTGGCAACAATGCCTTTAAGCGTGAGATTTTCGCTGTCAATATTAGTATTTACACCAATCGGAACTTGACAACCCCCTTGTAATTCTCGTAAAAAAGATCGCTCGGCTAGGCATCTTTGGGTACTTTCCAGATCCGCGATCGCCGCAAATAGATTTAAGATTTCGGGGTCATCACTGCGACATTCAATCCCTAAAGCTCCTTGTCCGACTGCATGGAGGGAGATATCGGCACTAATAATTTGATCCACGCGATCGCCCATTCCCAACCGTTCTAAACCTGCCACTGCAAGAATAATCCCGTCATATTCCCCCGCATCGAGTTTAGCAATCCTTGTATTTAAGTTGCCGCGAATATCTTTAAATGTGAGGTGAGGATAATAGTGTCGCAATTGAGCTAATCGGCGCAAAGATGAAGTACCAATCACCGCGCCCTCTGGTAAACTCTCCAGTTTTAGATCTTTGTATTTAGAATTAATTACCAAAGCATCAGCAGGATTTTCGCGTTTTGTAATTGCTCCTAACATTAAGCCCGTTGGTAGATTTGTGGGTAAATCCTTTAGACTATGCACGGCAAAATCCACTTCCCCAGAGAGCATGGCATCTTCTAACTCTTTGGTAAATAACCCTTTATCTCCAATTTTAGATAGGGCAACATTCAAAATTATATCGCCCTGGGTATTCATAGTTAGAACTTCAAAGCTGCGATCGCTATGTGCCTTTTGCATTTCTGCTTGCACCCAATGACTTTGAACCAGTGCCAATTGGCTTTTGCGAGAACCGATATTTACTGTGCGCTTAGTGGTGCGATTAGTGGACATTTATCTATAACTTTATGTGAGAATGTTTGATGGAATTATGCTGGATTGTGCGAGCGATGAGCATGTAAAGAATATTCCTAATCTTTTAATCGTTCTTCTAAATTACTAACTGCTGCCAACCACTCGTCCAAGCTAGTGCTATTTTGCCAAAGATCTTGAAGCTCGGAATTACTCTTAACCCTAGCGATCGCTTGTAAAGCCAACTCAATTAGATTTGGGTCGATTTCATTTTGAGTAGAAACCCATTCGGCAATTTCTTCAGGTAAATCGGGGCTAGGTTGATGATTTAGGGCTGCTACAACTTCCGCCGCCGCCAATACAGATGCATCTTCAGCGAGTTCTAGGTAGTCGTCTATGCCCGCCTCTGCCGCTAGGGTCAAAGTATCGATTACCGCAGTAGTACTAGGCTGTGCAATAAATTCGCTAATCCAATCGGCTGAATCATCATTCTCAAAACTGTCTACGCCCCAAACACCCATAGTTATGTCCTTTTATCTAATTTTTTATCTAGTTTTATTTACAGATTATCTACAGAAAATTCCTGTTTTGTTAAAAAGTTTTGTACTTGTAAGTCATCTGGTTGAGGTGCGATCGCCCCCATCCCCATTACAGTAATTGCTCCCACCGCCGAGGCGTAAGAAATAATATCACTCCTAACTTGCGGATCTGAGAAGTTATCTAGGGATTGACAAAGTTGATGGATAAATCCTGCCAAAAACCCATCTCCTGCTCCCGTTGTGTCTACCACTTTTACTTTAAATGCGGGCTGAGTCCCTGAATATTCTCCCAGATAATAGCGACATGATTGTCCTCCATTAGTAACAATTACACCTTCAAGATGATCTAGTTCTTGGGCGATCGCTCTGGGACTGGAGGTTTCATACAACCACTCTGCTTCTTCTGCCGAAAATTTGACAAAATCCGCGCGTAAAAGTAAATCATTAATTAGTTTAGGGGCTAGATCGCCATTTGACCAGAATATCGATCGCCAGTTTACATCTACGATGATTTTGACGAAGTTTTCTTCCGCCAGATCTAAGGCGCGATTAATTGCCCGTGCCGTTACTTCTGAAGCCAGTCCAAGCGTACCTAATACTAAAAATTCAGCATCTTCAAATAATTTAACAGGTAACTCTGCGGCTAAAAGCAAAGTATCAGCAAAGGCGGTATTGACCTCACTATCTGCGAAACCCGCTTCCACAAAACCTGTGCCTACAAAACCTGTGCCTACAAAACCTGTAAAGTGGCGATCGCCATCCTCACTATGAGTCACACAAACTTGTCTAGTTGGAGCAGTAAGATGAATTTGCACTCCAGATGTATCGACCCCATTATTTTTAAGCATTTGCAGTAATTCAACGCCAGAGGGATCTCTACCGATGCAACCAATAAAAGCTGAAGGCGTTCCAAGTTTAGCCAGCCCACAGGCAACATTAGCAGGAGCACCACCGTGATAGGGAGTAGTAACTTCAGAAATTTCAGAGCGATCGCCTTCTTGGTTAGAAATTTGGTTAGAAATTTGTGCGGTAATGCGATCGATCAGGATTTCTCCTAAACAAATAACTTTCGGGATTATTTTGGGTATAGATTCTGACATAGCTCTACTTATTTAATCAACTTTGGACTCGGTTGGATCGATGTTTAGGGTTTTGTCGGCGTTTTGGTTAATATTTTCTTTAATATTTAAAGTGGTATTTTGCTCGACCGCTTTTTTTTGCCGAGATTGCTTTAGTCTTTCACCCAGATTTAAATTATCCAAGCCTTTAAGCACTTTAGGTGATGACTCTTCAGGTGTTAGATCTATTTCAGGTTGAAATGGTTTAGATGGTGGAGATATAACTGGAACTTCTGTCGATTCTAGAGGTGGTACTGTCTCAAATTTTGG
>CAZLKI010000021.1:0-8160 GCA_964560035.1 uncultured Synechococcus sp. | reverse complement strand
ATTTTGGTAACTCAACTGATTTTATGATGGGTACTGCAAGTTCGTTAGCAGTTTGATTGGTGACGGCTCGATCGGGAGTAGACGGAGAAATTTGGGGAACTGTCTTTGGATCTATCTTTGGATCTTGGATTGGAACGATAGGACTGTCTCTAGGAATAATCTCTGGGAGAGTTTCTGGAGTTGAGGCTGATTTAGGCTTAGAGATCGGTGGAGATACTTGAGGAGGTTGAGGAATAGATTGAGGTTTTTGGTCTTCTACTCCAGATTTGATGGGTATTTCAGGAGTTAATTCATTAGATTTCGGTTCTTTCGGTTCAGATTTAAGGTCTAGTATGTCTTGTATGACGGCGGGATTACTTTCAGTTACTTGGGCAGGGATCTGAGTAGCAGTATAGTTAGGATTAACAATGCCTTCAATGCCAGCGATCGCTTCACCTCTGATCAAACGCGACAGAGTATCGGTACCATTGGGCTGATAATTAATTAAGTGGGCAGTGCTATTAAATTGATTGGGAACTAAATGCCCTGCGGAATCTAAAAACTCGAGTTTTACCCAATTTAAACCCGTATTCAAACCTTTAATATAAATCGGCTGCCATTGATCGACATTAAAGCTTTGGTTATTGACAGTAACGCGAATTTGCCAATCGTTAGTTGGGTCGGCTTCAAGTAGCGCAGCATGGAGAGGGGTATTTTTTAAGTAAAAATCTAACATAATTGGCTCGGCTCCATACACACCCACAGGTCGGCTATAGGTCAGCAGAGGAAGTTGCGGATTTGGCGTATTTTCCCCAGTTTTTGTATAAACGTGAAAAGTTGTTTGCGCGAATGCCCCTTCATTTTTAAAACTTTCATGCCAAGGACGCGAGACAAATGCCCTAATTGTATGCGTTCCCACCGCAAGGTTTTCAAATACTAGGGGTTGAGATAGATCGTAGAGAGCTTTATATTCTTGATTATCTAAAATGACATGAACGTGAGTGCCTAAGCCTAGATCGGGATTCTTAAAAATAGGTAGGTCTTTAACTTCAAACTTAACAGCAACTTTTGTATCGGTGAGGATTCGATCGGATTTAGGTTCTAGGATTTCGATCTGAGGCTCGTAGGCATCAAAATAGCGGCTTAATTTCTGAATAGTGGGAGGAGGCGAAACTTCGGAAATAGTGATTTTGCTTGAGATTTTGCTAGATTGCGCTACATTTACCGCGCTCAGGTTAGCTTTGGTAGAACTAATCTCAGAAGGACTATTACTACAAGCACCCAGACAAAAGGCGATCGCTAAAATCGCAGCTAATAACTTTATTTGCCCAGTTATTTGCCCAGATATCTGACTACATACTCTAGTATTTAATGGGCTTCGTCGAGATCGATCCCAGAATGTCCTTAGAAGTTTAAGGATGAATTTTAGTGGTTTAATCGCGATCGCTTGCATAACTTTCATAACTTGTATAACTTGCATGAAGGTGCAGAAAAAAGATTGTCAGCTAATTTATTAAGCTCTAGATAAGCTTTAGACAGATAGTACGCCTATGGCAATATAACCGAAAACTGGAACCCAAATTTCATTATTAAGAATATTAAATCTTGATATTTAAGGTTAATATTTAAGTCTGATATTTAAGTTTGATTAAGGGCGATCGCCACCCATCGTAAACTGTTGGGTAAATTCATCGGGCGCAAATATGCCAATACTCGGAAGTCGTTGCTCTTGATTTGCCCGTAGATACACATAATCACAGATTACCGAATCTAGTTTGGTTTTTGCATTGACGCTCCAGTCTTCTAAATTTGCACCCGTTAATCTTGCCCCCGCAAAGTTAGTTGATAAAGCTTGAACTCTAGCTAAATTAGCATTACTAAGATCGCAATCAGCAAAATTAGCCATGCTTAAGTCGGCACCGCTCATATTTACAGATGTAAGATTTGCCCGACTCAGATTTGCACCGCTTAGATTTGCCCCTACTAAGTCTGTTGCGGTTAGATCGGCACCACTCAGGTCGGCTC
This sequence comes from uncultured Synechococcus sp., assembly GCA_964560035.1. Taxonomy (GTDB): domain Bacteria; phylum Cyanobacteriota; class Cyanobacteriia; order Pseudanabaenales; family Pseudanabaenaceae; genus PCC-7502. The sequence continues at coordinate 6,156 of CAZLKI010000021.1, read as the reverse complement.
CAATTAAATTAGCTCGGCGAAAATCTGCCCTTAAAATACTGGCATTGACCAGAGATGCCCCAATCAAATAAGCACCGCTTAGATCTGCTTCTTTTAAATTTGCTGCATTGAAATTGACCCCAACTAAGTTAGCACGGCGTAAATCGGCTTCGGTAAAGTTGGTTCGACTTAAATCGGCTCCAATCAAATCGGCTCCACTTAAATTAACTTCGCTAAAATTCGCACCTGAGAAATTAGCTTCACTTAAATTAGTACGGCTAAAATTAGTATCAAAAAAATTTGAGTCCCTAAAGTTAGCTTTGCTGAGATTAGAACCGCTAAAATCTGCACCCGTTAAATTAGCTCTACCGATATCGGCTTCATTGAGATTAGCGCGGCTGATATTTGCCTTTTTTAAGTCTGCTCCAGTTAGCACGGCTCCAGATAAGTCTGCGCCATTAAGATTTGCCATTGTGAGGTTGGCATTAGCTAAGTTGGTATCGATCAAATTTGTCCGACTTAAATCTGCTTCGATTAAGGTTGCCTTACTAAGAATAGCTCGGCGTAAATCTGCTCCAATTAAATCGGCAGCAGTGAGATTAGCCTCATTTAAGTTTGCCCCTGATAGATTAGCTCGGCGTAAATCGGCAGCAGTGAGGTTAGTTTTAGTAAAATTTGTCTCCCCAAAATTGGCTCTACACAGTTTGGCTCGGCTGAGATTGGCACTGGCAAAATTTGCTTTTTCTAGGTCTGTCCCCACAAAGTCTGCCCCACTTAGGTTAAGTCCTGTAAAATCACTATTTGTCAGGTCTAGTTCTTGAATATCAGGATTTGTTTGTCTCCATTCATTCCAGAAAGCTACACCTTTTAGAATTAGGGCAAGATGTTGTTCGTTCGCCATAATCGATCGCTTTGTTAGATGCCTATACTTTAAGTCTGTCATGATTTGGCTGAAAGTAAGTAATCATATTTATTAGTGATTAAGCTGTAAAAGTGATGATATGTATTTAGGAATAGACTTTGGCACATCTGGGGTGCGATCGAGTACGATTGATGCCGACCAAACCATAATTGCCGAAACCAAAACGCGCTATGACATTGGGGATTTTTATACTTGGAAATTGGCACTCGAAAATGTAATTATCCAAATTCCCGTAAATATCAGACAAAAACTAAAAGCGATCGCCGTTGACGGTACTTCTTCGACAGTCTTAATTTGTGATGGTTTAGGAGAGCCAATTTATGAGCCTTTACTTTATAACGATCGCCGAGGTGGTGAGATTTTAGAAGATTTAAGGGCGATCGCCGCTAAAGCTGGAGTAAGTGAGAATATCACCGTAAGCTCGACATCAAGTCTGGTAAAGCTTTTATGGTTAGTAAAAAATTTAGATTTTGGACTTAATTTTAGGCTCAAAGATTATTATTTTCTGCATCAGGCTGATTGGATTGGCTATCTACTGCACGGAAAGTTAGGGATTAGCGATTATCACAATGCCCTCAAGCTGGGATACGATCTTAAAAAACTAGAATATCCCAAGTGGTTAAAGGAGTTAGAGATTAGTAGTTTATTCCCAAAAGTTTTACCTGCTGGGAAAGCGATCGCCCCGATTAAACCCGAACTTGCTACTAAATATCAAATTAATCCAGAATGTCTGATCTGTGCGGGTACTACCGACAGTACGGCATCATTTATTGCCAGTGGCGCGCATAAAGTCGGCGAGGCAGTAACTTCTTTGGGTTCAACTTTAGTCTTAAAAATTCTCAGTCCCAACCAGATCGAGGATTTAGATTACGGCGTTTACAGTCATCGTTTTGGGGATTTATGGCTGGTGGGCGGAGCTTCTAATTCGGGCGGGGCAGTACTAAAACAGTTTTTTACGGACTCAGAGCTAGAAAGTTTAAGCGCCCAAATTATGGCAAGTAAAGAATTTACAACTAATCTCAACTATTATCCACTGCCCCAAGCAGGAGAAAGATTTCCCCTAAACGATCCAGAAATGCTACCCCGTATAGAACCTCGTCCGGAGAGCGATCGCGAATTTTTATACGCTCTACTTGATGGCATTGCCAAAATTGAAGCTGAAGGCTATAACCTCCTGCAAAAACTTGGGGCTACCCCTTCCACTCGGATTTACACCACAGGCGGCGGAGCCAAAAACCCTCTGTGGACGCACATTCGCCAAAAGTATTTAAAAGCCGAAATTATCCCATCACTACATGAAGCGGCATATGGAACGGCAATTTTAGCTATGAAAGGTCTAACTTAGATAGGTTTAGCTACAGTAATAATTAATCTATTTACATTGGGCGTTAGTGTTGATTTTATGTGGAGACAAATTCAGAATCCACCAAATCAATCTTTAATCGCTTTCCGATCGCTTGTGCGGCTCTATCCATTGTTTTGAGAGTAACAGAAGTATTTTCAGGGTTCAATAATCTTTCAAAAGCGGCACGGCTGGTATGCATCGACTTTGCCATCTGGGTTTTACTCAACCCTTTCTCTTTCATAATTTGTTCAATCTGCCATGCAAGTACACGCTTAATAGCAATAGTATTAGTTTCTACTAATATTCCTTCTTCAAGTAGTAAGTCATCCAGTGCAGATCCTATGTAATCTTGATTCATTATAATTATGCCTCTAATTGATTTTTACGTTTCAGTGCTAAATCTAAATCCTGTTTAGGAGTTTTCTGTGACTTTTTTATAAATCCATGCAGTAAAACCATCTTCCCATCAGATATCCAAAATAGAATTCTTGCAATACGGTTATCAAGATTTGTGCGTACTTCAAACAATCCTTTACCTAAAGATTTGCAGATAGGCATACCAATAGGAAAGCCGTATTCAACCGTTTTTATATCCGTACCGATTTTTAGCTTGTCTTCTTTACTCAGAGATTTCAACCAATCCCGTACGGGCTCGTTGCCAGATTCGTACCGCCATAATTTAAGTAGGCGGATAATCCAACCAATGAGGCTTGTACTAAGTAATTCACTCTGAGTAAGGGCTTGATTTCCGAGATGTAATAGCAGCAGGGGGAATTGAACCCTCGACCTACGGGTTATGAGTCCAGAGATTGATGCTAAGGTCAGGGCTGTGATCGAGGAGCAGCAACGTGCGGGTGGTGTGTTGTATGGTAGATAGACAATAAATACTTATTGCGTATTTTGCGATTTTTCAATAACTCGCAATTCAAGTTTGTCTGATGAAAAAATATATCGAAATATCTGAGCAATAGAACTCTTGGGGTTAGACGCGGCAAATAATCCAGTTAAAACAAATATTATTACAGTGTATGCAACGGAAGCTGCAACGCTTTGCCAAAATCCCTTCCACCATCCTCTTAACTCTTTCAGTATGGCTTCTTCTTTAAGGATTTCCTTTACTCTTTTTTCCGTATATGCTTCGTTGTAAATCAAAAGAACTTGCTTAGCTTGGTTTTTGCATTTGTCCAAAGTGCGCTGATCGTAATGCCTCAAAAATTTAGCTAAATCCTCAGTAGTTGAGTTTGGGTCTTTCTCCATCCAACTATGCTTATCCATCTTGTAGTCAGCATACGCTATTGTACCCATAAGCCACGCTTCAGAATCTTTTTCTGTGCCTACAACTAGCTGCTCAAAAATTTTGTTGTAGTCAGAATTAGTTTTTAACACCAAAACTTGCTAACCATGCGGTTCTTTCAGTGTCTTCTTCGCGTTGCCGTTTCATTACAATCATAGCCTCTTTCATAGCTTCAGCATGAGCTACCATGTCTACAGTGTAAATCTTCCCATTACTGTAAATAGTACGGTAGCGTGGTTCAGTGGTTTGGCTGATCTTGCTTTTTGTTTGTATCATAAATTTCACTACAGGCGATTACCTTTCATTACGCGTAATTACCTATCCATTCATTGTAAGAGTAATATGCAATTTTTGGCAAGTTAGTTGTAATGCCCTGTAAGTGCGATCGCATTTAACAAAAAAAGCAGTACCTATGTTGACACTGCTTTTAATCTAAATATTAAAAACCTAGCCAACTAACTCAAAATACTGCCAATAAGCAGGTTTCTTAATGGTCTCACCTTACTTTTTGCTGTGTAAACTAAATTTGAGAAAGTTGAGTTGATATGTAAATTTTCTAGGTTTTAAGAATAGAATAAACCGAAAATATATTGACATCTGAGCATATATTCATGTATTGTATTAATTAATATTTAGGTCGTCTTAAAAGCGATCGCCACTAAAATCTCTCAATTAAAAATCACCAAATTAGAAAATTATGACTACTATTACCCAAATGAAATGCGCTTGCACTGACTGTTTATGTATCGTAGATGTAGAAAATGCAATTTTGGCTGAAGGTAAGCCCTACTGTAGTCAAGCCTGTGCTGAGGGTCATCCTGATGGTAGTGATGGCTGCGGACATACTGGTTGTAACTGCTAATTCTAAAAGTGTATTAACCTACTTGATAACTTATCTGAAAACTTGTAGCAAATTGCGATCAAATGTGACGCAGATAGAAAGATGAAAACCAATAGGGGGAACCTCGCCCCTTTTTGGTGGCTAACTTGAAACCAAAGTGCTGTAAAAGCAAGTTAAAAGAAGGGAATTACCTGACGAATCAATTTTCTCAGTTTTAATAGATCGATCAATTTTTGTAACCTCTCCGAAACTAATAATCTGGGAGGAATGTTATTTATAGTTGCTTGCAAAGATTCATCAAGTTCAATGTATTCGGCAGCACTGAGTAACTTACCATCAATGGGCGATCGCGCTTCCGTATAAATTTCGGTTCGTAACACTTCTTCAGGGATATCTTCAATCGGATTTACTGATGGATTTACTGGGGTTTGAGTTAATGAATTTATGGGACTTATAGAATCTAACGGTTCGGCGATCGCAGGCAAGCACATTCCTCCTACCCCAATTAAACTTATAGCTAATGAATGGGCGATTAAGCTACCTACCCAGTAAGTTTGGAACACCTTGGCATCCTCCCATAATAGTTCTTCGAGTTTTATTTCCACCCCACGTACAAAGATACTGACGATTTTCTTCTGACAAGTCTTGGGCAGAACTAAAGTCAGCTTCTTCGATTACGGCGCCTGTAAATTCACCAGTCTCAAAGTTGGGAATATTACTGCGATCGCGGGGTGAAGTCGTGGCAATATTTCCATAGAAAAAATTAACTTTACTTAAATCAGTATTTCGCAGGTTAGCTCGACACAAAATTGCTCCAGCAAAATTGGCACCTGTAAGATTAGATCCACTAAAATTGGTTTTGATAAAATTGGCACCTGTTAAATCTACATAGCGTAAATCTGATTTGCTGATATCTTTGCCCGCCAGCATCAAACCTAAATTGATAACTCTCACCCCGCGCTCTAAATCCACTACATAGCCGCCCGAACCATCTAAAATCGCCCGTCCTAATAATCCATCCCGTTTTAGAGGAGCTAATAAATTAGCACTAGAAAGAAATCTAATGATTTTTGACCTGCCATCCGCATCCGAACTTCCTAATAGTGCCGAGGTTCGAGCTTGGGCGATCGCCCGTTCTAAAGGCCAATCCTCCATTTGTCCTTGGGCATCGATAATTAAGTCCGAAATTCCTTGAAAATAAGTATCAATTGTTTGTTGTTGGGTAATCGAGTTTTGTTGTCCTGTGAGTTTTTCTGAGATCTCATTTTGCCGCCATGCTACCCACACTGCCAAGATTGCAATTAAAATCTGTCCTACAGCCCCAAGGGCATCCCATCTCAGGCTATTAAACCAAACCCAAAAGGCATCATCAAGGTTTGTTAGCTTGCCAAATATTATGATTATGAACAGGGCGATCGCCAAAGATAAACTCACATCCCAATGCCTACCCACAGGAGAATTAGCTATACCCCTTTGGATTGCAGGAATTAAAATCGGTAAGACCATCACTCCTGCTACTGCCAAGGCAGCCAATACCCATTGTCGATTACCTCTTGTTAAGTCCCAAAGGGCGATCGCAATGCAACCACAGGCAATAATCAAAGCTAATAACTTGAGACGGGGAACAACTACCAAAATTTAGCCTAATTTTAATTAATTACTTTGATTTTCAGATAACCTTTATCGTGACGACTCCCCACACTGATACTTAAGCATACAATGTGGGCTTCTCAGTGAACCCTGCTATTGCATAGGGCATATCCTGAGCTTTAATC
>CAZLKI010000020.1:0-18225 GCA_964560035.1 uncultured Synechococcus sp. | reverse complement strand
TATAGTGTCTTCCTTCTCTTTCTCTTCTTTTTCATACTTCCCATGTACTAATATACTGATCCCATCAAGATGTGCTCTCTCAACTTTTACCCCAAATCGTCTGTACATCTCTGATGCGATCTTACGTATATTAGGGTAATTCCATATTCATAGGACTTACGCAGTGTAAAAAGAAAACCTATATTTAAAGGGGGTTTGGGGCACAGCCCCAATTGAGGGCTTCGCCCTCAAACTCCATCCCGATAAGTTTCTGTGAATTTGAGTGCGTAAGTCCTAATTCATATAGCCGATCCATCACTCTTCTCAGTCGGCTATTATTCAGATATTCGGCTTTTACTCCTTCGCCAATTAGATGTTCTGTCGCTTTTCCTACGAAAAATTCACTAAATAGATACAATGGTGCTGTCAAAAATCCCATGCAGTTCAAAATCATGGCTTTTACTACTTGCCCTGCACTCACTTTCTCCTGTGGGTACTTCACCAGTTCCCGATCTATAATTTCGACCATCCCAATTTCGTCGATTATTCCTAGATGGTCTATATCCTGCACCTCTATCTGACTTTTTTCCTGCATTTTCTTGTCCTAACTTAAATACCTTTTTTCTAATTTAACCTGCTGAATGTAGGTAAAAATTTCATCGATTTTAGCCACAGTAGTCTATTTATCAAGCTGAAAATTACTGGGAACTCTAGAATTAATAGGTCGAGACTTACCCAATCCCCAATGATTTTGAGAAGTATAATGGGTCAAACCATAGGAACTAGCAAAAGCTAGAACATTCAAAGCCAAGAACATAATTAGGATAAATACGCCTGATATTTTTCTTTCTGTTTCGGTGTTGATGGGATGTAGGCGATCGCTTTATGGTCATCTCTTAACTAAAATCAATAAAAACATTAATAAAAAAGTATAGGATTATCCCAATCTCAAAAACTTTTTGGGGTAATATTCTAATTTATAAATGTAAGAACACTATACTGGTTTAGAATAAGTTAATATTCGTTAGCACTATTATGGAAAGCCCGAACCAATTATCTAGCCTTGGCGACTTGGTGTTTAAGTTGAGCTTAGATCCTATTGTAGTTTCTACAGTTGCTGACGGAAGAATTCTGAATATTAACGATGCTTTTTGTAAAATCGCCGAATACGATCGCGCCGAAATAATTGGACATACGGGATTTGAATTGGGTTTTTGGAGTATTTCTGAAGATCGGATTAAATTAATCGAACTTATAAGAAGATATGGAAAAGCTAGTAATTTTGAGACGGATTTTCGCAGAAGGTCGGGAGAAATTCGCAGAGCATTGATTTCGGCGGAAATATTTGAGCTTGATGGCGAACATCTACTTTTAATGACGGCTAAAGATATTAGCGAACGGAAAGCTTATGAATTGGCAATAGCAGAAAGTGAAAAGGCATATCGACTGCTATTTGAGAACAATCCTACGCCTATGTGGATCTATGATATCGAGACTTTAGTGTTTTTAGAAGTGAATGATGCCGCGATCGCCCACTACGGATATTCTAAAACCGAGTTTTTAAATATGACTCTGGAAAATATTCGCCCTCCCGAAGATATGTCCGCCTTGAGATCTGCGATCGCCGAAATAATTAATGAACCCTTAGGAACTATTCACCGCCGAGAATGGAAGCATATTAAAAAGGATGGAACCAGGTTTGATGTTGAGACTAATCATCATAGTATTTTATGGAAAGAGCAGGTTAGAGGTTTTGTCCTTGCTTTAGATATTAGCGATCGCAAGCTTATTACTTCTAGGCTAGAAGAGGCTCAAAAAATCTCCAATATCAGCTATTGGGAATATGACATGATTTCCCATGCCGTCACTTGGGATGCGGGAATGTTTGCTTTATTTAGATGTGATTCTTGTTTTATTCCCTCCTACGAAGAGTTTGCCAAGTTGGTACATCCCGAAGACGTAAGAACTATTGAGAATGCCGTACAACAAGCGATCGCGGGCACAAATATCTACCCAATTGAATATCGAATTATTTGTCCAGATGATTCTATCTATTGGTTTGAGGCGAATGCCAAGGTTACAACAGATAATCTAGGAAATGGCATAAAGCTGGCGGGAACCATTCAAAATATTAGCGATCGTAAACAAGTAGAGATAGAACGGCTAAGTTCGGAACAAGCCCTAAGAGATAGTGATTCTCGTTTTCAGAATTTAGTCGAAAATCTCAACGTAGGCTTATTATTACAGGACGCAAATGCTGAGATATTGGTGTCTAATCCCAAAGCCTTGGAATTACTAGGTTTAACTTTAGACCAACTTTTCGGTAAAACCTCCTTCGATCCCAGTTGGCGCGTTATTCATGAAAATGGTGACCCGTTTCCTAACTCCGATTATCCAGTTCCAATGGCGATCGCTACAGGCAGACCAGTACGTAATGTAGTGATGGGAGTTTATCGTCCCCAAGGTGATTTAGTATGGCTGTTGGTTAATGCTGAACCTCAAGTTAATACTGAGGGCAATGTGACAGAGGTAATTTGTACATTTTCGGATATCAGCGATCGCAAAGCCGCCGAGAATGCCTTAGCCCTGAGCGAACTGAAATTCCGTAACTTTGTGGAACGTGCCAACGACATCGTTTTTTCAGTCACTATTGAGGGCATATTCACCTATATTTCTCCCGCATTTACTAAAATTTTGGGATATGAATGTGCGGAATATGTGGGCAAGAGTTTCGATCGAACGATCCATCCCGATGACATCCAAAAATGCTATACCGACATTGAGCGATTGCTATTAGAAGATACAGATTCAGAGTTTGAATTTAGAGCGATCTGTAAAGATGGGAGCTATCGATGGATGATTACCAATAACTCTACGATTAAAAATATTGATGGTCAAATTATCGGTTTACAAGGGATTGCAAGAGATATAAGCGATCGCAAGCTTGCCGAAGCTAATTTACAAAAAAGTGAAGAGCTTCTAAATACCACCCAGAGCCTTGCCAAGATTGGAGGATGGTCTTTTGATGTTGCTACCAATACTTTAATCTGGACAAAGGAAGTTTATCGTATTCACGAACTATCCGAACTAATTGAAGTAAACTCGCTTAATCCTGAGGATATTGATTATTTCGTCAGTTTTTATGGTTATCAAGGAAGAGATATCGTCAAAGCGGCTTTTTTAAGGGCGATAAAATATGGAGAAGGCTACGATCTAGAGCTACCATTTGTTACAGCTAAAGGAAAAAATCTCTGCGTAAGAACCACTGCTTTAGTCATCAAAGAGAATGGCAAGGTTACAGGGTTAGTTGGTAATTTAATGGATATTACGGATCGCAAGCTGATTGAGAAAAAACTAGAAAATTCTGTCCGTAATATTAATAATCATTTTACTAGCTCTCCTCTGGCAATACTAGAGTTAGATCATGACTTGCAAATCGTCAGATGGTCAAATCAAGCCGAGAAGATCTTTGGGTGGAATCAGTCCGAAGTAAAATATCGTTCTAATTTTGATTTAGGTATGGTTCACGAACAAGATGTAGAGTTAGTAAGACAAGAACTTGGTAAATATCTAAACGGTTCCGTTTCTAGTTCTAAATCAGAAAATCGTAATATCACTAAAGATGGTCGAGTCATTATTTGTGAATGGCATAATTCGTCAGTTTTTGATGAAAAGGGAAATTTAATCTCTATCTTATCTTTTGCTCAAAATATTACAGATCGTAAACGGATTGAAGCAACTAATCAAGCGATCGTCCAAGCAATACCTGACTTACTGATTCATGTGTCGCCTGAAGGAAATTATATTAGTACTGTAGGTGGAAGTAATGTCAAAGACTTCTTTGGTCTAAAAAGAGATAACAATAATTACTATAATATTCAGGATCTGACACTATGGGATATATCACCTAAAAATATTGCCGATTCAAAGTATAAAGGTATTCAAAGAGCGATCGCCACAGGTGAACTACAAATCTTCGAGCAAGAATATTTTATGGATGGAGAATTAGTAAATGAAGAGGTTAGGATAGTTCCCTGCGAACAAGATAACCTCTTAATTATTATTCGTGATATCACCGAACGCAAACGTACCGAGCATGAATTACAAGAAGCAAAAGAAGCTGCTGAAACTGCCGATCGAGCAAAAAGTGAATTTCTGGCAATGATGAGTCATGAGATTCGCACACCCATGAATGCTGTTATTGGGATGACCGATCTATTGGCTACAACCAACTTAGACCCCGAACAACAAGATTTAGTCGAAACTATTCTCACAGGGGGAAATGCACTTTTAAGCGTAATCAATGATATTTTGGACTTCTCTAAAATTGAAGCAAATTGTTTGGAGCTAGATCTGAAGCCATTTTCGCTTCTAAATTGTGTGGAAGGAGTAATCAAATTGCTTAGTTCTAGTGCTGCCACTAAAAACCTAATGTTATCTTTAATTTTCGATAATCATATTCCTCCGCTCCTACTAGGTGATATTGGCAGGTTCCGTCAGATTTTAATTAATTTAATTGGCAACTCGATAAAATTTACTGAATCTGGAGAAGTAACTGTAAAACTAAAGGCGATCGCCACAGGAATTGCTAGAGAGATTAGTAAAGATACTGAAAGATATACATTTCAATTTGATATTACCGATACAGGAATTGGGATTAAAAGCGATCGCCTAGATCGACTATTTAAACCCTTTGAGCAAGTCGATACTTCCATCACACGCCGCTATGGTGGAACAGGTTTAGGTTTAGTAATTAGTAAGCGTCTATGCGAACTCATGGATGGTGAGATGTGGGTAAAATCTGAAGAAGGTAGAGGTTCTACTTTCTCTTTTACGATTAATCTCTATGCTACTAATTTAGAAATTGCAGTAAGTCTAACATCACAAACATCACACCATAACTCACCCGCACCCCCAACCGAGCTCAATCTATCTCTTCGTATTCTGTTAGCCGAAGATAATCTAGTCAATCAAAAAGTGGCAATAACTATGCTCAAAAAACTGGGATATAACTCAGTTAAGGTTGTAAATAACGGTATAGAAGCTGTCGAACTGCTAAAAGCCGAAGCCTTCGATCTGATTTTTATGGATATGCAAATGCCCGAAATGGATGGTGTAACTGCAACTATCCGCATTCGTGAAGATTTTCCCCTCAATCTACAGCCTCAAATTATTGCGATGACTGCCAATGCCACCGAAGAATCAAGACAGGAATGCTTGGGCGCGGGGATGAATGGATTTATGAGCAAGCCAGTGCGTAAACAAGATTTAATTTCGGCGATCGCCCAAGCTCAAGATTCACTTTTATCAGGGTTAACATTAGTAGGACTTACGCAAGATTCATAAGAATAGAAGGGTGCTTGAGTTGCTGAATTTTTTCTTTACCGATCAATATTTGTAGATATACGCTAACGGAGGCGAGTCAGGCGCATTACATTTTGGTCAAGCTCATGCAGGTATGGCATTGGGAATGGCAGATGCTCAGGGCTCTTACTGGAATAATGATGTGGCAGCAGATCTAGTATCATCACTTTTGAGAGGAGATTTGACCACTTTCGCGACACAACAAGTTTATACAGGCTGGAAAAGCTTTAGCGAAGATTTGCCAAAGGATTCTGGTAAGTAGAGAGAGGTTAATTTTGTTTACTATTCATGCCCCATCAGTTAAGGAGAAAAACAATCATGCTCAAAAGTTATGAAGCAACCTATGAAAACGGACAAATCAAATGGTTAAGCGATAAGCCACAACTTAAATTAGCACGTCTCATCATCATCGTTTTAGAAGAAATCCCAACGCCCACTAAAATACCAAAACGAACAACACCTGCGCATTTAATCGGTAAGGGCAAAACATTGGGTGATATTGTCAGTCCAATTGTCGATGAAGAAGATTGGGAATATCTGAAATGGTAATTCTTGATACCCATATCTGGTTCTGGTATATCAATGAAAGTTTTGAGTGCTTTCCATCATAATGGGCAGAACAAATCTGACAAGCAGATCTAGTGGCAGTGGCAGTATCAGCTATATCTTGCCACGAAATAGCCCTAGCCCACAATAAAGGGCGTTTGGCGCTAGACATTCCCCTTCAAGACTGGCTTATAGATTCCCTAGCACCCGCAGGAATCGAGTTATTGCCGCTAAGCCCAGAAATGGCAGTCAGAGCCGTTAACCTGTCGCCCATCCACAAAGATCCATTCGATCGCCTCATCATTGCCACAACCCTAGAATATGGCACAAAACTTGCCAGCGTTGACACATTATTTTCTAAATATCCTAAACTAGCAAATAGTTTAATGTAAGAAGTTGGTATTGAAGGCGATCGCATTTCAATATCAATTCCTAAATCCTACATCTAGCTAATCTTTGAGAATATGAACACAAGTGGACTCGAACCACCGACCCCTACCATGTCAAGGTAATGCTCTAACCAACTGAGCTATGCGTTCTTAGGATAATGAATATATCATAACTTAGCTAGGTTATGCTTGATAAGAATCGTTAACTGGTTAAAAATTTTCTGGAATGGCACAAATAACATTTCCTATCAGTGCAGTGGTGGGGCAAGAAGCAATTAAAACCGCATTACTTATAGCCTCTGTCGATCCAATGTTGGGTGGTGTGGCGATCGCGGGTCGGAGAGGAACGGCAAAATCCGTCTTAGCAAGGGGCGTACATGCATTATTACCACCTATTGAGGTTGTAACAAATTCGATTAGCAATTGCGATCCCAGTAAACCCGAAACGTGGGACTCTACTTGGGATTTAATTAGCGATCGCGAAAATGTGGAAACCAAGGTAATTCTTGCACCCTTTGTCCAGATCCCTTTAGGCGCAACTGAAGATCGACTATTAGGATCGGTGGATGTGGCAAAGTCGGTACAGCAGGGTAAAACTATATTTCAACCGGGGTTACTGGCAGAGGCAAATCGCGGCGTGTTGTATGTGGATGAGATTAATTTACTCGATCCGCAAATATCTAATCTGTTGCTGGCAAGTCTAAGTAATGGCTATAACCAAATCGAACGGGAAGGAATCAGTTTTCAGCATCCTTGTCAGCCTTTGCTCATCGCTACTTATAACCCCGAAGAAGGAGCTCTGGGGAAACATTTACTGGATCGCATTGCCATTCATTTATCCGCAGATGAATTATTAGGCATAGATGAACGGGTAGAAGCAGTGGACGTGGCGATCGCCTATGCTAGTTCACCTGAAGAATTTTTAGCTCAATATCAAGAGGATTTAGATAACCTTCGCACCCAGATCATTCTGGCTAGAGAATGGTTAAAGGACGTTCAGATTAATTCGGCTCAAATTAATTATTTGGTGCAAGAAGCAATTAGAGCAGGAGTACAGGGACATCGAGCGGAATTGTTCGCACTCAGAGCTGCAAAAGCATTAGCTGCCCTAGAAAGTAGAGTGAATGTCAATGCTGATGATTTACGTACAGCCGTGGAGTTAGTAATTGTCTGTCGGTCAACTATAAATCCCGATCAACAGCAGCCGCAGCCGCCAAATGCTCCACCACCTCCGCCTCCAGAAAACTCAGATCGACAAGAAGAGGAAGAGAATCCTGATGAGCCTGAAGATGAAGATGAAGAAGAGGAATCCCAAGAGCCGCCAAGTATACCCGAAGAGTTCGTATTCGATCCCGAAGGGGTAATTCTCGATCCAGAGGTGCTAAGTTTTGCTCAAAGTTTTACCAAGCAAGGCAATTCTGGGGCTAGAAGTTTAATCTATTCTCAAGATCGGGGGCGTTACATTAAGCCAGTTTTACCTCAAGGGAAAGGCGATCGCATTGCCGTAGATGCAACTTTAAGAGCCTGCGCTCCCTATCAAAAAGCCCGAAGACTGAGGAATCCCGATCGCAAAGTAATTGTCGAGAATACCGATATTAGGGCAAAAAAATTAGCAAGAAAGGCAGGAGCATTAGTGATTTTTCTTGTAGATGCTTCTGGATCGATGGCACTAAATCGAATGCAATCCGCCAAGGGAGCAGTACTACGACTCCTCACCGAAGCATATCAGAATCGCGATCAAATTTCTCTTATTCCGTTTCGGGGCGAACAAGCCGAAGTCCTACTTCCTCCCACTCGTTCCATAGAAGCGGCAAAGCGAAGATTAGATTTATTACCCTGTGGCGGTGGTTCGCCTTTAGCTCATGGATTAACTCAATCGGTGAGAGTTGGCATAAATGCGAGGTCTAGTGGCGATGTCGGACAGGTAATGATTGTGGCGATTACAGATGGTCGGGGAAATATCTCTTTAGGGCGATCGCTCGGTGAAACTATCGATCCAGAACATAAACCAAATATTAAGGAAGAATTACTAGGTATTGCCAAAAAAATCAGAGCATTGGGATTATCGCTTTTAGTTATAGATACAGAAAATAAATTTGTATCGACAGGATTTGCTAAGGAGCTTGCTGCGGCTGCATCTGGGAAGTATTATCATCTTCCTAAAGCAACGGATAGCGCGATCGCCAATGTTACTCGAAATGCCATTAGTGATATGAGAAGCTAAGTTTTATTTGGGGAGGATGTCAAATAGCTTGGCTGCTCCTCCAATTAAGGCAATAATTACGGATACCAAAATCCCCCGATTGATAAATTCTTGGTTATCCAACCGCTTACTAATGCCGCTAACTTTTTCGCCTAGGGTTTTGATTTCACCTGTAAACTTTTCATCTAAAGCCTTAATTTCTCCAGAAAACTTCTCGTCTAGTGCCTTAATCTCCCCTGAAAGTTTTTGATCCAAAGCCTTAATCTCACCTGAAAGTTTTTGATCCAAAGCCCTAATTTCACCTGAAAGTTTTTGATCCAAAGCCCTAATTTCGCCTGAAAGTTCGGCTTGACCAATTTCTAGCTTATTCAGGCGATCGTCAATCTTTTCTAGTTTTTGATTAGTTTCCGCAAATTGCCTATCCATTTTTTGATTAATTTCCGCAAATTGCTTATCCATCTTTTGCTCGAAACGGGTGAGGACTTCTTCAAGGGTATAGGTAAGTGTGGTGGGAGTAGATGTCATGAATTTAAATGGAGATGTTTATTTATAACTTATCCTATCAAAAACAGTTTACCTCTGATAAAATCATCTTACTTTTTTAGGTAGTCTTCCGATCGGGCGATCGCCAATGCTACTCGAAATGTCATCAGTGATATGAGAAATTAGTTTTTCCCTGAGACTTCTAACCTCCGTATCTATCCATCAGCCAAAATATGCTTTACGGATTTTTTCATCATGGATTAAATTGTGTGCACAGTCGGAGATTGTTAGTTTTCCTGCTTCTAACACATAAGCCCTGTCAGCAACTTGTAATGCCAGATTAGCGTTTTGTTCGACCAATAAAATTGTGACTCCATCTCGGTGCAGTTGGCGGATTACGCTAAAAATTTCTTTAACAATCTGTGGAGCCAGTCCCAGACTAGGTTCATCTAAAAGTAATAACTTCGGACGACTCATGACTGCACGGGCGATCGCTAACATTTGTTGTTCTCCACCGCTCAGAGTTCCCGCCAATTGGTGACGGCGTTCTTTAAGGCGAGGGAATATTAAAAATTGCTTTTCCAGATCGGCTTTAATGCCTAAGCGATCGGATCTAGTATATGCTCCGAGTTCTAGATTGGTGCTTACAGTCTGCCTTGCTAATACTCTGCGCCCTTCGGGGCTGTGGGCAATACCGAGTTTAACTAGGCGATCGCCTGACAGAGCGGCAATATTTTTACCTTCATAGAAAATTTCTCCATCCCTAGCATTTACTAGCCTTGAAATTGCTTTTAGAGTCGTACTTTTACCTGCCCCATTCGATCCAATCAGCGTGACGATTTCTCCCGTTTTTACGATTAGATCTAGGTTTTGCAGTGCCTGAATTGCTCCATAATTTACGGATAAGTTGCGAATTTCAAGTAAATCCATTAATTAGCGACCGCCTTAGATTCAAATTTATCGTTCTCATTGCTCTCACTACCAAGATATGCCGAAATCACCATAGGATCGTTCTTCACAGTCTCGGGAGTACCTAAAGCGATTAATTGTCCGAAGTCTAAAACGGCGATGCGATCGCACAACCCCATTACCAACGGCACATGATGCTCGATCGTAATAATTGTCAAATTAAATAGCGATCTGATTTTACGAATTAAATCACTCAGGGCAGCTTTTTCGGCAGGATTCATACCTGCGGCGGGTTCATCTAGTAATAATAACTGCGGTTTTAATGCCAAGGCTCTTGCTAATTCTAATCTTCTCCGATCGCCGTATGCTAAATTATGGGCTACTCGATCGGATTTAGATTCTAGTCCTACTAATTCTAAAAGTTGATAAGCTTGCAATTGAATTTTCTGTTCTTCTGCCCGTGCCAGTTTAGTTCCCCAAATACTAGAGATTAAGTTAGATTTTGTATGGATATGATTGGCGATCGCCACATTTTCTAAGACCGATAGATTCCCAAATAGTCGTAAATTTTGAAATGTTCGGGCAATTCCTTTTTTCGCAATTTGGTAAGGTTGCGATCGCCCAATTAGCCAATCTTTGTAAAATATCTCTCCCTTAGTCGGTGGAATTAAACCCGTAATCATATTAAACATGGTAGTCTTACCCGCGCCATTAGGTCCAATTAGTCCAAAAATTTCGCCCTCCTCTACCGTAAAAGATACGCGATCGATAGCCACTAAACCGCTAAACCGACGGGTTATTTGTTTTACTGAAAGGATAGGTGAATTTGTCATTAGTATAGATTACAAGAATTTTAGAGGCATTTGCGATCGTGGGTTAAGTTCCCAAAAAAAAGTGGACATTTGCCCACCTCTAAAACCTGCATAAAATTAATCCAAAACCTCTGAGATTGAATTAAAAACTCATTTCGGCAGCTTGGACTTTTTCTACTTGCTTCTTCTTTAGAACTAACATGATTTGAGAGATAAAAACGGAGGCAAAGAAAGCCAACATCCATTGAATTCGTCTGGGGTCTTGTAAAACAATTTCACCATCAGCTTGTCCGAAACCACCGACATTAGGATTAGCAGTTAGAGCTTCGCCTGCTTTGACTACTTGACCTTCGGAGACTAATAAGGTTGCCCCTGCTAAAATTTCTTCGGTTACAGGATTACCAGTTTTAGGCTGAATGGTCACAGCATAACCACCGTAGGTATCTTCATCTTCGTTAGGAGGAATTTCGGCGATTTTTGTAACTGTGCCCTCTATGGGAGAACTCCACTGCACATTATTACTCTTTGCGCCTGTGGGATAAACCTGTCCTCGACCTCTATTACCACCAACATGAACGGCATATTTTAGGAAGCTTACACTTTTATCGGTATTTGGATCTGGAGACAGTACGGGAAATACTATTTCAGAATATTCATCACCGGGTATAGGTCCGACTAAAACGATATTTTCTTGGGTATCGCTGTAGGGCTGAAAGTAAATATCCTTAGTTTTCTCTTTTAATTCTTCAGATAAACGATCTTCTGGGGCAATCTTAAAACCTTCGGGTAAAACTAAAACTGCACCAACATTTAATCCGCCCTTACTACCATCGCCTAAAACTTGTTGCAGAGTATGATCGTAAGGGATTTTAACAACTGCCTCAAATACAGTATTGGGTTCGACCGATTGGGGCAACTCTAAGATGGTTTGCTTTTGTGCTAGGTGACAATTTGCGCAGACAATCTTTCCTGTGGCTTCTCTGGGATTTTCGTAGGCGGCTTGGGCGTAGTAGGGGTAGGCTTGAACGGGAGATACCACCAATACACTAAAAAACCCATTAAAAATTAGAGCTAGGGTGGCGATCGCCAAAAGTAAATTTCTTTTCATGAATAATGATTAAGTTAAGTTAAAAATCTAAACACCGATACTATTAAATCCACCAAGGCGCTTCATTATTACGGAAATCGGTTTCAGTCCAAGGTAAAAATTGCACTTTATCATCCGCAACTCCCGCATGAACTAGAGCCAACGATAGCGGGGCAGGACCTCGCACCATTTTGCCATTATTATCGTATTGAGAACCATGACAGGGACACATAAACTTATTTTCGGCAGCATTCCAAGGTACTACACAGCCTAAGTGAGTACATACGGCATTCAAGCCAAAGCTAGCAATTTCTTTACTATCGGTTACGACAATGTAAGTTGGATCGCCCTTCAAGCCTTGAGCTAAGACACGATCGCCAACCTGATGAGATTCTAAAAATTGTGAAGCTACCACGTCTTTACCTAAAGCGTCTTTGGCAGTAACCCCCCCGCCAGTACTACCGCTAGAAGGAGGAATAAAATACTGCACCACAGGGTATAACGCTCCGAGCACAGTTCCACCAACTGCTCCGCCTAATAGCACATTCATGAATTGACGACGACCCATGCTTGGGACATCACTGCTGACTGAAGCTTGACTCATACTTACTAAACCTAATTTTTAATGTTTATTATTGGTAATAACTGCTTGCAGTAGTCAAAAACCTAATTACTAGATTTTTATCTATTTCTTTTTGTATCGTTTTTCACATCTATCATATCTACAACGTATGAGCTTACGCCCCATCAAATTGCAACGAAATGTAACACTTTCTCAAATTTTTAGATTCCCTTAATGCTTACAAGATTTACTTGCCTTTGCGACGGCGATCGCGCAAATCTAAAAATGTCAAATAACCCACGCCACCCGTAACTCCAGCTAGCAGAGTCATCGCAATCCAAAAAAAAGCATTAATAATTGCTGTTTCTGTCATCACTTACAAACCGTTTCGTCCCCATACCACAAAGGCAATGGAAAGTGTAAACATCGCCAACAGACCAACCCAACCTAAAGTCAAAATATCCATAAAATCCTAAAGATGAAAACTATAAGTAAAAATTTTTCAATATTAATCATACCGATAATTAAGCGGAAATTTGAGACTGTGAAGCAATGTTATGGTACATCTGAAGTTGTCTAATGAGTTGTCTAATGATTAGAGATCAAGCTAAACTAAGTCCTTAAGCACATATACAAATAATTTTTAAAAAAACTAAAATATTGTGATTTCTCATCTGGTTCTGACCTTGGCGATCGGAAAAGAGTCCGAACAACTTTATGCCCTATCATCTGATTCCATTCAATCCTACGCTCGTAAAATTGGTGCAGACTTTGCTTGCATTCATCAAAATATATTCTTAGATCCCATTCCCGCGCACTATAACAAGTTAAAAATTGGTGATTATCTAGAAATTTACGATCGCATTTTATATTTAGACTGCGATTTAATTGTCAAACCAAATACTCCTAATATTTTCGATCTGGTGCCGATCGATGCGATCGGAGTAATGAATGAGAGTAATTTTAGCGATTACAGCCAAGAAATTTTTGATATTAAAAGTGCCCTCGGACAATTAGATGGTTGGGATCTAGATTATTTTAATTCAGGGGTAATAGTAGTTAGCAAAATTCACAAGCAGCTATTTACATTTCCAGAAAAAGTATTTCCAAGTAATTTCTACGACCAAACATATTTAAATTGGCAAGCTCAAGCCTTAAATTACAAATTCAGTTATATACCAGAAGAGTTTAATTATATATTTAGAGGTTCCAATTTAGAAATACAAGAGTCAGCTTATATTGTGCATTTTGCAGGTTGGGGTTTTGATTTACCTAAAAGTCAAGATTCACACAAACATACTTACAAATATCATCAAATGCAATGTTTTTTAGATTATATAGAAGGCAAAAGAACTATCAGAATACATCCAGAGCAATTATCATTAGAACTTGGATATATTAGTAAAAAGGTGGGATTAAAAAGATTAATAATTCCAGAAAATACCTATGATTTAATATCATTTGGACCATATATTACTATTAAACAAGGTTTATACAAGATTTCTATTAATTTTAATGTTGTTAATATCCACAATTATGAAGATGTTTTATTTAAGTTTGATATTGTTTCAGATAGTGGAAATAGATTTTGGTATAGAAGTGATGTAAATGGAGACTTTAGTTTTGAAATTACTTTAGAGTTTGAAGATATAAATGATTTAGAGATTCGATTTCTTGGGACTGGAGTTAATGTAGAAATTAACTTTATCGAACTAAATTTAATAGATAATTAACTAAATAAGTATGAGTCTCAAATCATCAAACTTGCAATTAAGAATATTAATAGAGTGCTTTCCTCTAACGCTCAAAAAGGGCACAGGAATATATACTTACTCCGTCAATCTTGTTGAAGCCATTAATTTACTTGGAGTTTCTAATTTAGGATTGTTATTTTTATTTGATACCCAAACTAAGTATAGAAAAGGCTTAAAAAGTAAAAATGCTTTGATTAATTTAAGGTCATATACACAGTTTATGTATGAGCTTTATCACAATAATCCCCAAAGTATTGGTAAATCAAATTTTGCATTTAATATTAACAAGTTACAAAGCGTAATAAATAACTATATTTCAATATTAAAATGTCTATTTAAAAGTATCGAGATAGTTGATATTCCCGAATATTTTAAACCTAGCTTAACTGAAATTATCTCTGATAGTGAATCTATAGACTATGATTTTATCAGCCAAAGTTTGGCTTATGTTACGAGTTTATCTAGACCCAAATTAGTATTTAGAAATATATTAGGAATTAGTAACTCTATTAAAAATCAAACTCTTAATACAAATTACGATATTTTTCATTGCACTCATCTTAGTCCGTTAGTTGTACCTAATATTCCTCGCATAACGACTATTCACGACATTATTCCATTGCTCAGACCTGAATTAGTAATTACTGAATCTTCTTTAGCCTTTTCTAAACTTCTAAGCTTAAATATCAGTCAATCTACTAAATTAATTGCTGTTTCTGAAGCAACAAAATCGGATTTAGTTAATATTTGTAAGGTTCCTGAGTCTAAAATTTCTGTTGTTTATGAAGCTGCTGCTAAACATTTTTACCCTATTAGTTACGAGCGATCGCTGCCGATTTTAGAAATGATTGGATTGAGAAAAAGTGCGAAAGTCGATCCTTGCCCTTATTTCTTGTTTATTGGTAATATTGAACCCAAAAAAAATATTAAACGAGTTCTTACTGCATTTAAAGAATTTTCATTACAAGATCGAGGTGGATTTAAGTTAGTTATTGTGGGCGATCGCGCGTGGGGATTTGAATCTGTTAAAGATTTGATTGCCGAAATGATTGAGACTAAAATTTTGATTATGACGGGCTATTTATCCAAAAGTTATTTACCCGCACTTTTATCCCATGCTAGAGCATTTTTATTTCCTTCTCTAGTTGAAGGCTTTGGACTGCCCATCCTTGAAGCCATGGCTTGTGGTTGCCCTGTAATTACATCTAAAATTTCGGTACTAACAGAAGTATGTGGTGATGCCGCAATTCAAGTTAATCCACAATCTGTACCTGAAATTAGCCGTGCGATCGCCCTCTTAGCTTCTGATTCTTCTCTATGTATGCAATTAAAAGAGAAAGGTTTAAAACGCAATCAATTATTTAGCTGGGAAAAGTGTGCGAACGAAACCATAGGAGTTTATGAAGAGGCGAACTGGCTTTACCATCACGATAAAATCAAGTAGATTATTCTTTACTTGTCTGAGTATAACTTAGTTTAATTAACTTGATCTTCACTGATAGAAATATAGCTTACTACTCCAATATCTTGAGTAGCGATGATCTCATTTGTTGGTGCCAAAACGCCAAAATAATCGACATCTTTAACTTCAGTAAAGTGAACTTTACCAGTTATCTAAATAATTGCAGGATACTTCTTACTATCATTAGGATTAGGAGAAAGATATGCTGCTAATTCACCACTTACAGATGGGTAATTAATAGTTTGAAAGATATTAACTAGAGCTTTTTCAACTTGGTTCTATCGTAACTTTCTGCGGAAGTAAAACCGTCTTAAACCCACTCCGAGCTGCAGATAATGAATCAGATAATGAATTAGAGCGATTGGATTGCATCTGAGAACTACAGCCCTTAATTAAAAGAAGTATAGGACTTACGCAAAGTTGGGAATGAATTAAAAAGGAAGAATAATTTGACGGGGAGCGATGTGAAAAAAGTTTACTACGCTAGATTTAGGACTGGTCAACTTCAGCAATTCTAATTATGAGTTTAAGCTGGTTTAATCAACTTTTTACTAATTTGTTGCAGGCTTAAACTGATTCAGTTCAGCTTTGGATTTTACTAATTTTTCAAGATGAGAATTGCTGGCTTCCTGAATAGCAGGACTTAATGCTAATATGCGATCGCTTGGTTTAAACTCCAAGATTTAGAATCAAAAATAATTTACTTTTAAGATATAAAGTTTTAAGGATAACGGTACATACATGGTAGCAACTCCTAATTTGATGACGGGTTTGATAAATGGATTGCTATCGATTAAACCCTTAGCAAACTATGCCAAACAAAAAGCTCGGAACATGATGATCGAGCGCGCAGCTTTAATTGGATTCTCGTGGCAGGGCATGGTGGATGAATTGCGATCGCAGGATCTTGAAGCTAAAAAAGCGAAAGTTGAAAATCCCCAGATTAAATATCCCGATTATTATCTGCGTCCGTTTCATGCATATAACGATGGTAATTTGGGCTGGGATGCCGCAACCGAAGTTGAAGTAGCTGCCTATGCAGTGCATTCCAAAGTGTGGGGTGAAACTAATCCTAAAGGCGATGCTTTATTACGGCAAAGTTATCACGATGTCATTCAGGATCGCCTTACTAAATCCCAAACTCAAGCTCCATTAGACATTCTGGATATAGGTTGCAGCGTAGGAATGAGCACTCTGGCACTGGCAGAGATTTATCCTAATGCCGCGATTACGGGTTTAGATTTATCGCCTTATTTTTTAGCGATCGCCGATGCCAAACTTTGTTCGTATAAAAATATTAATCTGATCCATGCTGCCGCCGAGACCACAGGTTTACCCGATCGCTCCTTTGATTCGATCTCCATGTTTTTGGTATGTCACGAACTGCCTCAAACTGCCACCTTAGAAATCCTGAAAGAAGCAAAAAGATTACTCCGTCCAAACGGACACTTAGCTATTATGGACATGAATCCCAATTCAGAAATTTATGCGAAGATGCCGCCCTATATTTTGACCTTGTTAAAAAGCACCGAACCCTATTTAGATCAATATTTCAGCCTAGATTTAGAGGCAGCGATCGCCCAAGAGGGATTTCAAAATATTTCTATAACTGCCAATAGCCCCCGCCACCGTACTATTATTGCCCAGAATATTAGTGAGTCTATTGCTGAGAGAGCATAGCTGAAATAGTTTAATTAATCAAAATTAATCCATGAAAACTTCTGCAAGAACTTCAAGACGAAGACCTCCAATACCCGTAACTTCCGCTCCTAGTTTTGGCAGATTACTAACTGTGTGGGTACTATTGATTTTGGTGGCGATCGCCATGATCGTGCGACTGGGCTATTTACAAATTACTACCAGTAAAGATCTGCAAGAACGGGCTGCGGAACAACAAGCTAGAACCCTTACCCGCTTTGCGCCGCGCCGTCCCATTATCGATCGCCGTGGGACATTTTTGGCAATAGATAAACCCATCTATAATTTGGCAGTTCATCCTTATCTCTATCCTCAATTTCAGCCTAAAGATATTGCCGCCCAATTGGCTCCTATTTTGAATGAAGATGCTCAAAAGCTGCAATTGCTTCTATCCCAAGATGCCTCCACAGTTCAGATTAAAAAGTGGTTATCAGAATCAGTAGCAAACCAAATTAGAAAAATTGCGATCGATGGCGTGAGAGTAGATGGCTTGGAATTAGTCCAACAAAATCAACGCTTCTATCCCCAACAAAATCTCGTGGCTGAAGTGATTGGCTATGTCAATGCCGACCAAAAAGCACAAACAGGCGTAGAACTTACACAAGAGAAGTTGTTAATCCAAAGTGATAAAAGTGCCGATGTGCGTCAAGATGGCAGAGGAAGGTTAGTTCCTGTTGATGTGCCTACTAAATTTATTCACAGCGATCGCTCCAAATTACAATTAACTATTGACGAAACCCTTCAACGTCTTGCCCGTCAGTCTTTGCAAGCAGCAATTAAAAAATATCATGCCAAGCGCGGCACAGTTTTAGTGATGGATGTTACTAATGGCGAGCTTCCAGTCTTAGTCACCGAACCAAACTTCGATCCGAACCAATTCTATAATTACAATAAAACTCCAGAATTATTGAGAAATTGGGCAGTTTCCGATCTATACGAACCTGGTTCTACTTTTAAACCTTTGAACGTGGCGATCG
>CAZLKI010000019.1:9774-18814 GCA_964560035.1 uncultured Synechococcus sp. | reverse complement strand
AGATTATCAACCTGCTTACCGAACTGGATATGAAGGCTACGATCGCTATGGGCAAACTGGTCGTGAATATAGCGATATTGAGATGGATCTAAAACGTGATTATGAAGCGAATGAAAGTGGAAATCTAAGTTGGGATAAAGCCAAACATGCCGTAAAAGATGCTTGGGATAGGGCTTCTACTTCAGTAAAGAGATAAGATTAACTAGATAAGAAAGAGGTCAAAAAACTTATCTTTCTTCTTTATTAGTCTCACGATAGATATACATTTATACAGAAGACTTTAAAGCCCTAATTAAATTGAATTGAAGCTATAACCTCAAATGGTTTAAGTCTAGAATTCTTTAGAGTTAGGGTTTTTTTGTACTTCCTAATTCCCTGCAACTTCTTGAAAATCGTAGCGAAAACCATTCCCTATTTCCATCGGAAATACTTCAAAATCTTCATACCAAGCACTACAAGTTTCAAATAATTTATTTGTATTGGTTATGTCTAATAAATCGGAAACATATTTAGATATTCCTGAAAGTACTAACTTTCCCCCCTTAGACCGCATCTCTTTAAGAACGCTGATTAATAATCCTAAACCAGAGCTATCTATAAAGTTGACGTTTTCCATATCAATTACTAAAAATTTAGGATTACTTTGAGTAAGTACCATAATTTGCGATCGCAAAGTGTTTGTACACTTAAAGTCAATTTTGCCAAATAACGTAACTACTGTCACATCTTTACTCGTATAACTGATATCAAAGGTTGTTGGTATTTCTTGTGTGAACATAATTTTTTTATTAAAACTTTACATTTATTAATACTAATCATTAACTATACGTGTATGGATTCGTATTTGATAAGTTTACTTTGTATAGTTATGTATTAAAACTTTACATTTATATCTTTTGTGTAAAGTTTTATACTTCTGATAGATTCTTACGCAATATCATTTGCAGTAATTTACTTTTTATCAACACCCATATTTTTTTTGAGAAAAAAGTAGATTACATTTCGTTTCGTAATAAATCATATCAATCAAATCATTCAAGTCTTCATACATTCTTCTGTCATCTTAGGTGTGCAAGGTGCAAACTCTATTCAATTATAAAAGGAGAAATGAAATGTCGGTAACATTAGAAGATAGCAAACGGACGGCGATCGCAGTAAAATTGGCTGACATGAAGGCAACTCAGAATCTACTAATTGCTAACGAGAAGGCTCTGATCGAAGCTTGTTCGGATCGAGAAATCTCTAACCGTCTGGAAGGCTTGTTAAAGGATGATGAGAAGAACTTAGGCATTATTGACACTGTAATCGTGCAGTATGGAATTAAAGCCGAACCAAAGCCTACAGTACAAAAAGGAATCGAAGAAGTTGAGAAGATAATGCAAAGTTCGGAGCTTTCTTTGTTTGAGAAAGTAGCAGCCCACGAATTAGTAAAACATACTCAAGCTACAGCTGGACTTTTGGTTCACAAAGCTGGTCAAGTAGTTGGTGCTGATATTGGTGTGGCGATCGCTCCTTTAAATGCCGTTAATTTTGATAATCGCGCCCATGAAGAGCAACTTAGGGGACTACTTGAATCCTTAAGTACTATAGAACTAACTGGTATGCCTTCTGACAGTGGTTTATGGTCGAGAGTCCAGGATACCATAGCGGCATTGAGTGCAGTTGCTGGTAGTGTATTAAGCCGTAGCGATAACGAAATTAGTATCTGTGACTTAATTCGCCTAGATCACACAAAGGTAAATTCTTTATTTGCCCAGATAAAAGGTACTAAGGACCCGCAAAAAATCTCGGAGTATTTCGGACAACTTTACTTTGATTTATCCGCTCACTCGGAAGCTGTAGAGCAAGTCGTGTATTCCGCCGTACGCCCTTACTTTAATGATATCCAAGCGCTATATGACGAACAAACAGAAATAAAGCAAATGCTCGAAGAAATTAAAGCGATGAATCCTGAGGATACTGTGGAATTTAAAGCAGCAGTAGAGCGGTTAATGGTTGCTGTTACAGTTCACGTCAAAGAAGAAGAGGCTGATATGTTCCCTCGCATTCAAGAGAGCTTTGGAGACGAACAACAAAAAACTCTAGCGACTGAATTCAAAACTGCTAAGAGCCAAATTCAAGATAAACGCTTAGAACTTGCATCTCACTAATACCTTTCAACCGACTGTTCAACCTTTCTAAGAACTTACTAAAGGACTTACCTATAGCTAAAAACTAAATGTAAGTCCTACTTAAATTCATCCAAACTCGATTACAACTTAATCACAGGAGTAAAAATCATGACTTATTCTAATCAGCCCATCTCAACAACTACCGATCGCAGAGTTGACACTACTATCGTGGAGTTTGGCGATCGCGTGCATTGGGGTTCAATTATTGCAGGGTTAGTAATCGCAATTAGTACCCAGCTATTATTAAGTGCTTTAGGGATTGCTTTGGGTTTTAGTAACATCGCAGGTTCAGACGCGCCCCGTTCCGATTCAGGTGATGTTGCCCAAGCTGTCGGCATTTGGACTATTATCAGTCTGTTTATTTCCTTGTTTATCGGTGGTTGGATTACCGCTCGTGCCTGTGGTTCGATCAATCGCAGTACTGCCGCTCTAAACGGGGCAATTCTCTGGGCGACAACTTTAGCAATAAGTTCGTGGTTATTGGCAAGTGGGGTTTCGGGCGCATTTGGAATCGTGGCAAATAACGCTGGTAATATCGTCAACCAAGCCCAACAAAATGGCATTACTATCCCCGATATAAGCAGAAGTATTCCTAATTTAGGAGGAACGCCTGATTCTTCTACTAATCCGAATGACTCAAATCCTACTCCAAATATAACTGCCCAACAAACACGCGATAATGCTGGTAACGGAGCTAAAGCAGGTTGGGGATTTACCTTTGGTGCGCTGTTAGGATTAGCTGCAGCCACAATTGGGGCTAGTACAGGAGCCCGTAGTATTCACACTCACAGATTGGCTAACGAAGTTTAAAGTTTGTTGTTTTAAGAGCTTGGATCTAATATTTGGAAAAATTCAAGCTCGGAACTCGGATGTTCGAGAAAATAACTCGGCATTTCAAGCTCAGAACTCGGATCTTCGAGAAAATAACTCGGCACTTCAAGTTCGGAACTCGGATGTTCGAGAAAATAGCTCGGTATTTCAAGTTCAGAATTCGGATGTTCGACAAAATAGCTCGACACTTCAGGTTCAGGACTCGGATGTTTGAGAAAATAGCTCGGCACTTCAGGCTCGGAACTCGGATCTTCGAGAAAATAACTCGGCACTTCAAGCTCAGAACTCGGATCTTGAAATTAAAGTCAATCTTGTCGATCTTAAATTGAACTCAAAGTAAAGAAAAAAGAAAAGTATAAATCAAGCGAAATAAAGTCGTAATTGCTACCAAACTTACTCCCCCGATCGCACTTAAAAGCAACACAATTTGTAAAGGCGGAAATGGCAGCTTAAATAAAAACTGCACGCCCAGCACAATTAAAAAACTAACTACATCAGCAGCAAGCAAATCTTTATTATCGACAATTTGAGAAATGCGTAAAAACATCACAGTGAGTACTAACCCAGCCACAATCATCAAACTAAAAGGAACTCCAATTTGCGCAAATCCAACTGTATAGGCAGCGATCGCTAATAAAGCTCCTTCAAATCCGACTAAGAAAGCCGCAAATAATTGAGAACCTAAAGGTGGAAGAGTTAAAGGTTTTGGCGTAGGTCTGGGTTTAGGTGGCTTAGGTGTGGGCGGAGCAGCAATGGAAGAAACGATATGAGCAGATTGAGATTGTAATGCGGTAGAAACGACGGGGGGAGTGGGTAGATTTACTGGCACGATTTGATTGATTGGCACAGCAGTAACTGGAATAGACGTAACTACACTAGAACCAAAATCTAGAGCATCTAAAACTTCTTGTGCCGTGGAATAGCGATCGCTGGGAGAGTTTTGTAACATTCGATCTAAAATATCCCCAAGTTGCGAACTTACCTGAGCCTGCGATCGCCATTCCCATCGATTCGTACTAGCATCAAATAAATCTTCAGGTTGTTTACCCGTCAATAACACCGCACAGGTAGCGGCAAAGGCATATAGATCGGTTGATGGAAATACTTTATCTCCGCGCATTTGTTCGGGTGCGCCAAAACCGGGCGTAAATATACCTGTAGATCTCTGACTTGCCGCCGCTACGGTTATTTGTTTGACTGCCCCAAAGTCTATAAGAAATAACCGATCGTCAGTATTATTAAGCATGATATTAGAAGGTTTGATGTCGCGGTGGATTGAATTATTGTCGTGGATAAACTTCAGCACAGGCAAAATACTTTTCATAATTCTAGTTACCTCCACTTCTGGTAAAGCCCCAAATTGCTCTGTCACTTTTTCGAGGGTGATACCATCAATAAATTCTTGAACCAGATAAAAATATATTTCATCCTTAGATGATTGATAACCACTGACGGGAACCTCAAAAAATGCCAATAAATCTGGAATCTGGGGATGTGTGCCTAATTCTTCTAAAACTGCACCTTCGCGATCGAATAACTCTTTAGCAAACTCCATTTGATCGGGATTTAAGCCAACGGGTAAAAGTTGTTTGACCACACATCTGCGCATGGCAGGAGTATAGCGATCGCGAGCCAAATAAGCAGCCCCAAATCCACCTCTCGCTAAGAGTCTCTCTGTAAGATATCGCCCTGCTAAAATCAACGGCATTCCACATTTAACGCAAAATTTTTGGATGACAGTTTTCAAGGTATTTCCCGTGCTTAATTCTGGAAATACATTGATATGGTTACAGGTTGGACGAGTGCAATAGACTTCCACTGGGGCTTTGAAATTAAGAAAAATTAAGATTAGTTGCTCTATTTACTTAAGTTATTTAAGCAAGCATTAAAAAAGATTTAAGGAAAATTTAGGTTAGATTTTGACAGAATCTCTTAGCAGATCTAGTGAGGAAAAACTCAGCGATCGCTGATATTAAAAAAGATACCCAGCAAAGCAGACTTATTATCAAACAAAAATGGCTGCAAAGATAATAATGCCTTAAATAGATTTCTGCCTTCGGGTTTGCAGATTAACTCGTAACTACGCACGTATCCATCTCGATCGAGAATACTTGAGATGTTTTTATCATCCTCAGCTTGGTTATACAAAGATTGGAACCTCCGTCCGATTAAATCCCACGAATCAATGCCAAAGGTACTACTAGCGATCGGATTGGCATATAGAATCTCCCCATCAGAGCTACGGCTGATCAATACGGGTAGAGGAATTGCTTGGGCGATCGTTTGCAATTGATCCATATTTTGGCGTAAGGATTCGACTAATTGAGACTCGCGGCGATCGCTAACGTCTTCAACCGTACCTATATAAAATAAAATTTCATCCCGATCGTCGCGTACGGCATTCATACTTTCCCGAATCCATGCAGTCGTACCATCGCGCCGATAGATCTGCGATTCAAACCCAGATACTATAGAAAATTCTTCGAGGGTAGTTTCAAACTCCTTACGCAAGCTCATACTGACATAGGGCTTAATTTCATTACTATTAAAATCATCGATTAATTCGTCGGGCGAATTATAACCATAGATATTAGCTAAAGACTGATTAACGCTGAGATATTCACCATCGGGGCTTGTTTGAAAGATGCCTTCGATCGCATTCTCAAAGATGGCTCGATATTTTTCTTCAGCCTGTCTTAAGGATTCTTGGGCGCGAATGCGATCGCGGAGTAATTGTTTTAACTGTAAATTTTGTTCTTGCAGGTGTCTTTGCAGACGGCGGACAGTTAGTTGGTTGTCCATGCGGGCTAAGACTTCTTGAAGCTGAAAGGGCTTAGTGACATAATCTACCCCACCCACATTAAAGGCTTTGACCTTATCTAACACATCGTCAAGGGCACTGATAAAAATTACAGGAATATCAAGGGTCTGCACATCTCTTTTTAAGCGTTCGCACACCTCATAGCCATCCATGTCGGGCATATTAATATCTAGTAAAATTAGATCGGGTGGAGCAGATTGCGCTGCCATTAAAGCTAGTTGTCCATTAATTGCCTTCCGCACCTTATAACCTTGCTCGGTGAGCATAGATGCCAAAAGTCTAAGATTATCGGGGGTGTCGTCAACAACTAATATGTCACCTTTGATTTGTTCAGAACGATCGCTCATGGGTTCATATCTCTAGTAATGTCTTAAATTAATCTACAGTCAGATCTAGCAGCTTATCAAATCGAAATCTAGTAACTAAATCTCTTAAGCTATTAGCTAGATTACCATTAGAAACCCCGTCTATAAGCTCTAAAATTCGATCTTCGTCCAGTTGACTGGCAGCAGCGTTAAGCTCTCTACGCCATGCTAAAGGCATAATTTCCAGATCTAAAAAAGTTAATTCTGAGTTAGAAGCCTGTGGCGATCGCAAGTTTAGGTTAGGAATTTCTTCATAAATATATTGCACTCCCAAATATTCGCCCATCTTGGCAAAAAGCACCTCGGTTTGAAACGGTTTACGCACAAAATCATCACATCCTGCCGCTAAAACCTGCGATCGCTCTTCTTCAAACGCACTAGCAGTTAGGGCAATAATCACTGTAGCTTGACCGAGATCTGTAGCTTTGATCCTTCTTGTCGCCTCATAGCCATCCATAATTGGCATCCGCATATCCATCCAAATTAAATGGGGTAACCAATCTTGCCAAAGTGTAATTCCTTCTTCCCCGTTTTCGGCAACTTTAACTTCAAAGCCCATTGGTTCTAGTAATTTACATAAAACTTGCTGGTTTTCACGCCGATCTTCGACAATTAAAATTCTGTATTTAATTTGATTTGGAGCTAGACTTACGACTCGTTTAGTTGACTTTAATTCAGGCATCAGAATATCGTCAGTTGGGGTAATAGCTACGGGAATTTCAAATCTAAAGGTCGTACCTCGATCTATAGTGCTGCAAACCAATATATCGCCACCCATTAACTTTACAAACTGCCGACTTATAGGAAGCCCTAATCCAGTTCCCTCTTGAGACTTACGCCCCGATGCACTTTGGATGAAAGCTTCAAACAAAGAATCAATTTCGTTAGCCGCAATACCAGTACCCGTATCTTCAACTTCAAATAAAATCTGATGAAAATCGGCTGTGGCTGAAAGACTTTGCACCCGTAATGTGACTTTGCCGCGATCGGTAAATTTGATAGCATTACCCATAAGGTTAATTAAAACTTGGCGGAGTTTACCTTCGTCTCCAGTAATGTAACGGGGAACATTAGGAGCAATTTCACAGCTTAATTTTAATTGCTTGGATTTAGCCTTAAACCCTAACATTTCTTCGATGCTAATGATCAGGTGATGTAAATCAAAACTGCCGTAATTTAAAGTGGCTCTACCTGCTTCGATTTTTGACATCTCTAGAACGTCATTAATTAGAGATAGTAAATGTTCGCCACTTCGATTAATAATTTGTAAGGATTCTTGGTGATCTGAGCTTAGGGATGAATCTCGAACTAAAATTTGGGTAAAGCCTAAAATCGCATTGAGGGGAGTGCGTAACTCATGGCTCATATTGGACAAAAATTCACTTTTGGCACGGTTAGCTTGATCGGATACTTCCTTGGCGTTTTGTAGTTCGACTTCTGCCAATTTGCGCGTAGTGACATTTTCAACCAAGCCTTCGTAATACAACAGCCGTCCTTGGAGATCTTTGACGGCACGGGCATTTTCGGAAATCCAAATAACATTCCCATCTCGCCGATAAACCTGAGACTCAAATCCTGAAATCATGCCACAGGTATCCATTAAGTCTACAAAATCTCGGCGACGGAGCGGATCGACATACAGATCTTTAGCAATGTCATCAATATTAAACATCAATTCATCAGGAGAATCATAACCATAGATTTGAGCTAAAGCGGGATTGGCACTGAGATATTCACCATCATGAGTAGTTTGATAGATTCCTTCTACGGCATTTTCAAAGATGCTACGGTATTTTTCTTCGGTGCTTTTTAATGCTTCTTCGGCGGCAACCCTTGAGCTTATATCTCGAATTAATCCAATTACAGCTAACTGCCCGTTTAATTCAAATACTCCAACTCTGGCTTCTATTGGAAAAGTATTACCGTCTTTGTGGCGATTAATGCCATCAATTGTAATTGGTACCCCCGATTTCATACTTCTCCATGCAGCTTTAAGCTTTTCTGGAGATTTAGCTACTTCGATATCAAAAATGGTTAACTTTAGAAGCTCATCACGGGAATAGCCTAGATTTTGACAGGCGCGTTGATTAACGTCAGTAATATTACCTTCAAAATCGTGAACAAATAAGGCATCAGTAACATTTTCGAGCAGGGAACGAAATTTCTCTTCACTTTTACGCAGCTTTTCATCGGCAGCACGGCGATCGCTAATGTCATAAAGAACTGAAATAATGCACTTTTCGCCATTGATTTTAATCGGTTCGGCAGAAATCATCCCTACCCCAATTCCACCCATGCGTAACCTGATATCTATTTCTTGATTTTTAACATAACCTTGAGATTTTAGAGTTTGAATGAAGGTAGCGCGATCGCTAGGATTTAGCCACATATTTAGCTCTAGGCTGGTACGTCCTAAGATCTCCTCGCGTTTGTAACCTGAAAATTCTAAAAAGCTATCATTAACATCTATATGACAGCCATCTTCAAGGCGGGTAATGGCGATCGCATGGGGAGTAGATTGAAAAGCTGTAGCGAATTTTGTTTCTGAAAGTTCCAGCGCTCTAGAGGCATAAACCCGATCGTGAATTTCCTGTTGGAGCTTGACATTCTGTTGTTCTAGTTGCCTTTGCAGTTCTCGGATTGATAATTGGTGCCTAATGCGGGCTAAAACTTCTTGAGCTTGAAAGGGTTTAGTTACATAATCGGCTGCCCCTAGCTCAAAGGCTCTAACTTTATCAGATTGGCTATCTAAGGCAGTAAGAAAGATTACGGGGACATCTTTAATCACGCGCATAGCCTTAAATTGTTGACAGACCTCATAGCCATTCATACCCGGCATCTGGATGTCCAGC
>CAZLKI010000019.1:5130-9674 GCA_964560035.1 uncultured Synechococcus sp. | reverse complement strand
CTTAAATTGTTGACAGACCTCATAGCCATTCATACCCGGCATCTGGATGTCCAGCAAGATTAGATCGGGACAATACATCTGTACTTCAGCGATCGCGTCTTCACCACTGGTAATACATCTAGTGGCATAACCTTCTTTACCTAAAATTCGCTCTAGCAATAGTAGGTTACTTAAGGTGTCATCAACTACCAATATGTCTGCTTTAAAGGTGCTCATACTAATAGTACTTAATTCTCAAATGGGTATTAATGTGGCTTTTTAACTAGCTTTAACCTTACCCATTATTCACGAAGAAATTGCGATTGCTGAGAACAAAATCCTAAATAGATCTAATCAATTTGCATATCATCAAGCTAAGGATTGATTATAGAATTTAAGCCCGAAATTAATCCAACGGGAATCACCGCCGAGATCGCGTTGGGAATAGAAGGAATCGAGAAATTAATTCTCTTCATAACTGCATCCCAGAGTTTTGATGGTTCTAAATCCACAGAAATCAACTGCCATAATCTTTGCACTTCGCTGATATGGAGGCGATCGTCTTCTGTAATTGCCATAATTAACCTTTGACGTAGCAACTTACCTTCTTGGGAAAATAGATACTGTAAGCCCAAAGTTGCCGTGGGAACTAAATCAAAGCCTCGATCCGATTTGGCGATCTCGATCAGATTTTCTAACCTTGCCCACTGGAATTTATCATCTTTAAATAAAACTTCTAGCAACCGCCGTCTTAGACTCGAAGATTCATCGGTTAAAAGCCGCCTTGCCACATATGGATAAGCTACTTGCACGATCTTAAATTCGGGATTCATGCTCAAAGCTACGCCTTCTTGGGTAATTACAGAGCGAATAATTAGTGCAAACTTGGCAGGTAGACAAAACGGATAGGTATACATTAAATCTGAGAAGCGATCGGTTACAACCTTGAAGTTAAAGTCGCTAACTTTTTCTGCCATAATGTCGCCTAAAACTTCTTCTAGCGCGGTAACTATAGGCATCATTTCGATATTAGGAGGCAAAAATCCTAGATTAACGTAATCCTGCCCTAATTGTTGATAGTCTTTATTGATTAAATGCACCACTGAGTCTACCAGTTGCTCTTTAGTACTGAGGTCTAGCTGATCCATCATGCCAAAGTCAATATAAGCCATGCATCCGTCATAAGTCGCAAACAGATTACCAGGGTGAGGATCGGCGTGGAAAAATCCAAACTCTAAAAGTTGGCGCATTCCCGCTAAAACTCCAATTTTGACTAACTCATCGGTGTCTAATCCTGCGGCTTTGATAGCGGCGGTATCGGTGAGCTTAATACCATTAATCCACTCCATTGTCAAAATGTAACGGGTACTAAACTGGCGATACATTACAGGGACTTTAACTTGGCGATCGTCCGCAAAATAACCAGCAAACCGTTCGGCATTAGTAGCTTCATTCACATAATCAATTTCTTCAAACAGCTTAGTCCCAAACTCATCGACTATAAGATCTAGGTTTTGTCCTAAGTTTAAAGGTAAAAATGGCGAAACCCAAATTACTAATTTGCGAATCACATACAGATCTAGAGTAATCGTAGGAATTAGGTCGGGTCTTTGTACTTTAATTGCGACTTCTTCGCCTGTTAGTAAAGTAGCTTTATATACCT
Organism: uncultured Synechococcus sp.; assembly: GCA_964560035.1. GTDB lineage: Bacteria > Cyanobacteriota > Cyanobacteriia > Pseudanabaenales > Pseudanabaenaceae > PCC-7502. The sequence continues at coordinate 8,032 of CAZLKI010000019.1, read as the reverse complement.
GTCCCAAACTAGCAGCCGCTACTGGTAAAGGTGAAATCGATTGATAGACTGATTGAATGGATTTCCCTAATTCTCTTTCGATAATGCGGCGGGCTTGAGGAGTGGGAAATGCGGGAAGTTGATCTTGCAGTTTGACTAACTCTTCCAAATAGTTGGCTTTAACTAAATCTGGTCGAGTCGAAAGTGCCTGTCCGACTTTAATGTATGTAGGTCCAAGTTTGGTAATGATCTGGCGTAGATGCTTAGCCCGTTTAGTTTGATTTTGGATTTCTTTCTTTGTAAATTTATCCCAAGCTAATCCCCAGACAAAGCCGATAAACATATAGATTACGGAAATTATCCGCCACACCGCCAACCACGGACGACGATTGTAATGAGAAGCGATCGCTTTATAGTCATAGTCTTGACATTGATCGAGGTAGTTCACAGTGTTTAGTTATTTATTAAGTAAATTTATTAAGTAAAAGTTGTTAAATTAAAAAATTAATAGACCGATTAAAAAATTAGATATAAAGTCGATAAAAATTAATGTATTGCGCAATCTATTTTAATAAATCTTGAAGACTATTGTGACAATCTTTACGCCTCCTTTTATCTGGAATGCCGAATCTTAAGAAATCACTTCAATCTCATGATCGCCCAGATGCACCTTAAGTTTGTCATCAAGTTGGATTTGATAGGGATAGTTAGGGCTAATTGGTCTGCCATGCCAATCGTTTATCACAGCGATAATTTCACCTTGAGAGCCTTCAATATTAAAAGCTTTGCCCTTACAGCTAGGGTGATGATAAACCGTGATTGATGCTTTGACAGAGATGCGATCGCCAACTTTCATATATTCTTCCCTAATATCCACTTATTTTCCACACTAATTTCTAGAGCGATCGTAATAATACGTACTCGTAGTGAGATCAAGTGTACAGAAAGCAATGGTAATTACACAAGCTAAACTGCCATGCTGGTTTCGCTAGTTTCTATATTAATAAATTGAGATAGGTTTACTCTAGGAGCATGACCCCAAAAAGCTTCTAGCCCATAAAACTCGCGTTCTGTAGGCATCATGATATGAATTATCACATCACCATAGTCTTGGAGAATCCAACCTGCATCGCTTTCTCCTGCCGAGCGTAGAGGTTCGCGATGAAATTCTTCAGAAATTTTAAGTTTGATTCCGTTGGCGATCGCCCGCACCTGTGCTTTTGAACGTCCTGTGGCCACGACAAAATAATCTGCTAAAACTGATACTTCTCCTACAGCAATAACTAAGATGTCTTCAGCTTTGCGATCGTCGGCGGCTTCTGCTGCCATTACCGACATTTTATAAGTAAAATCTTCACTGCTAATTTTATAGGTAGATTCTTCGCTGATAAGGTTTGAGGTCATGTTTGTTTTTTAGTTATTTGTGAGGTTTTAATTTTGGTTGATGAGATTAATAATTCGATTTGGAGGAACTAGAGAAAGTAAATAGATCCTGCTTCTATATTAAATTAGTTAAATTGAAGAATTTTAGGCAGAAATTTATTAAGTTGTCTAGCAGTAGTCTATATTTAGCTCTGGTGACTGATTTGAACAAGATTATTAATAATGTCTTATTTTTTGCGATCTAGTTTTCGATCTGAGTGTTTAAACGACTATTTTAAGGCTTACTCTAAAGATCTTTTAAAATATTTAAGAAGATATCTGACATTGTTACCTATCCTAGTTGGTGGTAGCTTAATTTTAGGTGGATGCCAAACTTCTAAACCGAGTAATTGCAATCAATTAATTCAAGTTACAAACACTGCTAAATCTTTATCCGTGGCAAAGAACTCGGCAGAATTTATCAAACTGACTAAGGACTTAGACCAGTTAAATCTTAGAGTACAGGCGATCGCTATTGAAGATCCAAAACTAAATGAATTTAAAACTCAATTTTCCCAACTTTATTTAGGCATAGCTCAGGCATCGCGACAGGTTTCTCAGGCTAGTTTAACTCGCGATCGCGATCTTCTCAATCAGGCTCAAAAAAACCTTAAAACTTCGATTGTAAAAGAACAATCTTTAGTAGTTGCCGTAAATCAATATTGTAGTCAAAATTAAAGGATTCAATATATAACAGCTTTAGATAATTTAACTTAAGTTTAGAAAACACATAAGTATATTTGATTATAAAAATTGAATATATACATTCCCTACTAAGACAAATTACTTTAGAGCTAAAAAAGTATTAGTAAACTGAAAATTAATCTACATTTAATAAATATTTAGTTTAAGTATTGAATTTATTCGATCTAAATATTCTTTTGATAATTTTAATCTTAATTTGTTTTTATCCCATAATATTAATCAAACTTGGTGATGTGGCGATCGCTGGTTCGAGTCTTTCTCTAGTTAGTTCCACATAAATATTCTCAAGGCGCACGGGTTGCACTGATATTGAATCGATCGTAATCCCTGCAAATAAACTGACGACCTCTTGTAAAGACTTTTGTTCGGGAAGCCAAAATGCTAAATCATGACCATAGCGATGGTGGCTAAATCCTAAGCTTTGACCGCGGGCGATCGCGATTTCTGCGGTAGGCGTATCCATAATTAAAATTGCGGCGGCAGGGATAACCGTTCTTAACTCTGCCAAATTCCCTTCGATTAAAAGTTGCCCATCCTTAAGAATTCCAATCCGTTGGCATAATCTTTCCGCCTCTTCGAGCAGATGAGTAGTCAGTAAAAGCGTAATGCCTTGATAGCGTAATTGATTGATTAATTCCCAAATTTGATATCTCGCTTCAATATCTAAACCTGTCGTGGGTTCGTCTAAAATTACTAACTTTGGTTCGTGTACGAGCGCGATCGCCATATTCATCCGCCGTTTCATCCCTCCACTTAGGGTTCCGACTAGAGATTTAGCGCGATCGCCCAAATTTAC
>CAZLKI010000019.1:0-5030 GCA_964560035.1 uncultured Synechococcus sp. | reverse complement strand
GTTTTACCCGCGCCATTACGACCCAAAAGTCCGTAGATTTCACCCGCAGGAATATGTAAATTAATATCTTTTAGAACTTGGCGATCGCCATAAAACTTGGATAGATTTTGAATCTTCAGCAAAATTACAGTCTCCTTTCCGTTGCCAGCATCCGCCGATATGCCAGCCAACCCGATGCTAAAGACACGAGCAAGAATCCAACTAAAAATAAAAAATGCAACCTCAAATCGTAGTCCGATAAATCTTTAGCATTGTAAGAAATACCGAGTAGAGCTTCATTCATATGATAAATCGGATTAAACTGCGTAATCAGTAGTAACTCTTTTGGCAAAAAAGATGTGGGGACAAATGCTCCTCCTAATATTAATAAAGGCACGCCAAACCCTGCAACTAAACTATTAACATCTTCGGTACGGCGGGCAAACTGCGTCCCCAGAAAAAATCCCATACCCACATAGGAGCCAATACTACAAAAAATTACAATAATCCCCAACAGCCAAGAACCAGCAAACTTAACTCCAAACATCGCCGCAATTGCATAAACTAATAAACTTTGCCCAATACCCACGCAAGCATAGGCACAAAAAATTCCTAAAAAATAGGAAATTCCCGCTAAGGGCGAAATAAACAGACGCTTAATAGTTTTACTTTCCCGTTCCGCCACTATGGTAGAAATCGTCCCGCCCAAACTGCTAAAAAATAAAGCTGCTCCTACTAAGGTCGAAGGCGTAGCAATCTTAAATGCCTCCGTGGTCGTGATTTTACTGCCCTCAGCCAAAATAAAACCATTCAGTAAAAGCATAGAGATGGGAAAAATTATCCACAAAATTAAAGTTCTTTGTTGTCGGACTAACTCAGTTAAAATGCGGCGGGCGATCGCGATTGTTTCATACCAATATTTCATGTTAAGAATACTACAACCCCTTATGTGATTAGGACAAGTAATTGAGAATACTGAAGCTGATTTTTATGCTGATTTTTATTAAATCTTTTTTAGATATATTCTTAAAAAACGATCACAAAACTTATTTTATTATGATATTCTAGAAAAGGCAGTGAAGGGTTACTAACTCAACGGTAGAGTACTCGGCTTTTAACCGATTTGTTCCGGGTTCAAATCCCGGGTAACCCATTTTTTAAAGTTCATCTTCTCTATCAGATATACCAGAGACCCAGATCTAAAATCTAAGAAATTGCAATATCAACATATCCCCGTCTTACCTGACGCGCTGATTTCAGGAATCCAAGTAAAAGAGGGAGGCATTTACCTTGACTGTACCGTAGGCGGCGGCGGACATAGCGAATTACTTTTACAAAAGTCAAATAATATTCAAATTGTGGCAATCGACCGAGACGAAATGGCGATCGCGGCGGCTCAAACTAAATTAGAAATTTTTGGCGATCGCATTAAATTTTGGCATGGCAACTTTAGTCTTTACAAGCCCGATTGCAAGTTTGATGGGATTATTGCCGATTTAGGCGTAAGTTCAGCCCAACTAGATATTCCCGAACGCGGATTTAGCTTTCGCGACAACGGCGATTTAGATATGCGCATGGATCGGACTCAAGCTCAAACCGCCGCAGATATTGTTAATGATTTTGGTGAAACCGAACTGGCAAAAATCTTTTTTGAATTGGGCGAAGAACGCTATTCCTACCGCATTGCCAGAGCTATAATTAATTCCCGCCCTCTCCAAACTACGACTCAGCTTGCCGATGTAATTTTTCACTCTGTACCTCGCAATTATCGCTATGGCAGAATCCACCCTGCTACCCGCGTATTTCAAGCTTTAAGAATTAGTGTAAATCAAGAACTAAAATCTCTAGAAAATTTAATCCAAAAGGCTCCCGACTGGTTAGAAATCGGCGGAAAGATCGGCATAATCAGTTTTCATAGCCTCGAAGATCGAATCGTCAAGCATCGGCTTAAAGAAGACTCCAGAATGCAAGTAGAGACCAAAAAACCCATAATTGCCACCGACGCAGAAATCACCCTAAATCCGCGATCGCGATCTGCAAAATTAAGAGTTGCCACTAAAATCTCACCCGATCTTGTACGGTAAATCACACCGATCGCCCATGTATAGCCGATCTTTGTAACGGAGATATTGCCTCTAAAATCATAGCAATTCTATATATTCAAGGTCTCAATAAGGTCTTATTAAATATGCAACCAACCCAAAATCAGTTTACGGAAAAAGCTTGGGAAGCGATCGTGCGGACTCCAGAAATGTCCAAAGCTGCACAACAGCAACAAATTGAAAGCGAACATCTCATGAAATCTTTATTAGAAGAAGATGGTTTGGCAATCAGCATTTTTAATAAGGCAAATATGAACGTGCAGAAACTAGGCGATCGCACTGAAGAATTCATTAATCGGCAGCCCAAGATCGCTGGTGGCAGTACTTCTGGTTATTTAGGTCGGAGCATGGATACGCTTTTAGACCGAGCCGTGCAGGCACAAAAATCTTTTGGCGATGATTTTATTTCGATCGAGCATTTAGTTTTAGCATTTGCTCAGGACGATCGCTTTGGGAAGGCATTATTTCAAGAATTTAACTTAAATGAAGACAAACTGCGTAAAATTATCGAACAGATTAGGGGCAACCAAAAAGTGACCGATCAAACGCCTGAAAATAAGTATGAAGCATTAACTAAGTATGGGCGCGATTTGACTGAATGGGCAAGGCAGGGCAAGCTAGATCCCGTAATCGGTCGAGACGAGGAGATTCGGCGCACAATTCAGATTTTATCCCGAAGAACTAAAAATAATCCCGTTTTAATTGGGGAGCCGGGTGTTGGTAAAACGGCGATCGCCGAGGGTTTGGCACAGAGAATTTTAAGTGGGGATGTCCCTGAATCTTTACGCGATCGCAAGTTAATTGCCCTAGATATGGGAGCTTTAATTGCTGGAGCTAAGTATCGAGGCGAATTTGAAGAGCGATTAAAGGCAGTCTTAAAAGAAGTGATGGAATCCCAAGGGCGGATTGTCTTATTTATCGATGAAATTCATACAGTGGTTGGTGCTGGTGCCACTCAAGGGTCAATGGATGCTAGTAATCTACTCAAACCGATGTTAGCAAGGGGTGAACTCCGTTGTATTGGTGCCACAACTTTGGATGAATATCGCAAATATATTGAGAAAGATGCTGCCTTGGAACGGAGATTTCAACAGGTTTTTGTCGATCAGCCCTCGGTTGAGGATACAGTCTCAATTTTGCGCGGCTTAAAAGAACGCTACGAAGTTCATCATGGTGTGCGAATTGCCGATAATGCTTTAATTGCTGCCGCTACTTTATCTACTCGGTACATTAGCGATCGCTTCCTCCCCGATAAGGCGATCGATCTGATGGACGAAGCTGCCGCTAAATTAAAAATGGAAATCACCTCTAAGCCTGAAGAATTAGACGAGATCGATCGCAAAATTCTGCAATTAGAAATGGAACGATTATCACTTAAAAAAGAAACCGATGCTGACTCCAAAGAAAGAGTAGAAAAGCTGATTAAAGAACTAGCAGAGCTAAAAGCCGAACAAGCAACCTTAACCGCAAAATGGCAATCTGAGAAGCAAGTCATTGATAACGTGCGCCAACGCAAAGAAGAGATCGATCGCGTTAACTTAGAAATTCAACAAGCGGAGCGCGACTATGACCTCAACAAAGCCGCAGAACTAAAATATGGTAAGCTTACCGACTTACAAAGAGAACTGCAAAAAGCCGAAGCGAGATTAACCGAATCCCACAGCGTTTCTAGTCGTCCAATGCTTAGAGAAGAAGTCACAGAGGAGGATATTGCCGAAATTATTTCAAAATGGACGGGCATCCCAGTCCTCAAATTAGTAGAATCAGAAAAGGTAAAACTTTTATATTTAGAAGATGAACTCCACGAACGGGTAATTGGTCAGACTCAGGCTGTAGCTGCGGTTAGTGATGCCATTCAGCGATCGCGTGCAGGATTATCCGATCCCAATCGTCCGATCGCCAGTTTTATCTTTTTAGGTCCGACAGGAGTAGGTAAAACCGAACTGGCAAAAGCATTGGCAAACTATCTGTTTGATACCGATGAGGCAATGGTTCGCATTGATATGTCGGAATATATGGAAAAGCATTCAGTTTCGCGTTTAGTAGGCGCACCTCCGGGCTATGTAGGCTATGACGAAGGAGGACAATTAACCGAAGCTATTCGCCGCCGCCCCTATGCTGTAATTTTGTTTGATGAAATCGAAAAGGCACATCCTGATGTTTTTAATATCATGCTGCAAATCCTCGATGATGGTCGGGTTACAGATTCTCAAGGACGAAAGGTGGATTTTAAGAATGCCATCATTATTATGACCAGTAACATTGGTTCTCAATATATTTTGGATATCGGTGGAGATGATAGTAAATATGAATTAATGCGCGATCGGGTGATGGAGGCTATGCGCTCTAGTTTTCGCCCTGAATTTCTCAATCGGATTGATGAGATTATCATCTTCCACTCACTTCGCCGAGATGAGCTTCGCCAAATTGTCAAACTACAAATACAGCGACTAGAGCAACGCTTGGAGGATCGCAAGATGTCTTTAAAGTTATCCGATCTAGCTTTAGATTTTATTACCGAAGTAGGATATGACCCCGTGTATGGTGCGCGACCTTTGAAGCGGGTAATTCAACGTCAATTAGAAACGCAAATTGCTAAATCCATCTTGCGCGGTGATTTTGGCGATGGTGATACTATTTTTGTGGATGTCGAAAACGAACGCCTAGCCTTTAAAAAGCTGCCAGATCTTAATTAACCAATCGAGATGCATCATTCGTCATGGAGAACGATTATAAAGGAAATCTAGAGCATTATTCCTGAGTCCGTAATATAACGGATCTTCCATAATTTGGGCGCGATCGCGCGGACGGACAAAAGGAATAGTCAGAATTTCTCCAATACTGGCGGAGGGGCAGTTGGTCATCATCACAAGGCGATCGCCAATCAACAACGTTTTGCCAAAGAACAAGCAGAGGCGATCGCTGTCCAAGCAAATTTAGCCGAGCAGC
>CAZLKI010000018.1:5108-19529 GCA_964560035.1 uncultured Synechococcus sp. | reverse complement strand
GACTTAATGCTGAACGGAATGGTATGCGATCGCAACTTAAACGAATGCGCGAACTAACAGAGCTTCTAAACTTGCGAGTCAATGGCTTAGAACAATCTAATACTCAGCTTAGGGCAGCCTACGATCGAGTAGCAACTGAATCATTAGTAGCCGTGGCTGCAAATTCTACGAATGAGCCGTCTTCCACTTTTGCCAATCGCTTTGACTCTCTAGAAATGGATCGCTATGGCGAAATGCACATTCTCTCACGGGAAATTATGGATAGTGTGGTGCAACTCCAAGAGGTCTCTACCGACGTTAATACGGCTCTAAGCGATACCGAAAGCACAGAAAGAGAACTAGGTCGGACAACAGTGCAAATTCAAAATGCGATCGCCCAAGTTAGGATGAGACTCCTTGATGATATTCTCAGTCGGTTTCCCCGAATGTTACGAGAATTATCTCTATCCCACGGCAAGCAAGTGGAATTATCTGTACGGGGAAGTTCTACCCTAGTGGAGCGATCGGTACTAGATATATTAGAAGCTCCGTTACTTCATCTAGTTCGCAATGCTTTCGATCATGGTATTGAAGACCCAAACATCCGTATTGCTAGAGGTAAATCACCCAAAGGTAAACTAGAAATCTCCGCAGGTTATCGTGGCAGTCAAACCGTAATTACGGTAAGGGATGATGGGGCGGGAATTGATGTCAATAGAGTTCGGGCTAAAGCTTTAGCAATGGGACTAAGTCAAACTGAACTTGAGATCGCCAGTAATTCTGAACTCCTAGATTTAATCTTTGAACCCGGATTTAGTACCGCCGAGCAGATCACTACGCTCTCAGGTCGTGGCGTGGGCATGGATATTGTCCGCTCTAATCTCCGATCGCTCGGCGGTAATGTTACAGTCGAAACCGAACTAGGTAAAGGTACAGTATTCACTCTAACCGTACCGATGTCGCTGACGATTACCCGTGTGCTGTTAGTTGAAAGTAATGGCTTAATTGTGGCGATTCCCACAAGTGCGATCGAAGAGATGCTTTTGCTTAGTTCTCTCAAACTCGAGACCCTACGACTTGAAAACAATAGCGCAAATCAAGAAACCTTTGCTTGGGAAGAATATTCAGTACCACTTTTGCGGTTAGGCGATCGCCTCAATTTTAACCGTCCCCAAACTCAAATAGAAAGTATCACCTTACCTATTATTGATGAGGCTCTAGTCTTAGTCGTAGCTCCCAATAATCTGCCCTTTGCCATTCAAGTCGATCGCTACTGGGGCGAACAAGAAGTAACCACTCGTGCAATTCAAAGTCACTTTCCTCTGCCCAATGGCTTTTCTGGATGTGCAACCCTAGGTGGCGGTCGCATTGTCCCCATGCTAGATTTAGAAAAATTAATGACTTGGGCAACCTCTACAGATGCTGTTCCGAGCCAGCCCACAACCCTAGCTATGGGTAAACGCGATCGCCGCACCACAGTCATGGTAGTTGATGATTCGATTAATGTCCGTCGCTTCCTCGCCATGACTTTGGAAAAAGCAGGATTTCGGGTGGAACAGGCAAAAGATGGACAAGATGCGATCGAGAAATTACAGGCAGGATCGCTTGTCCGTGCTGTAGTTTGCGATATTGAGATGCCAAGGCTTGACGGATTTGGGTTTTTAGCTCAATCCCGTGCTGACCAAAATACTAAAGATATTCCCGTAATTATGCTTACCTCTCGCAGTGGTATTAAACACCGAGAACTAGCAATGCGCTTAGGTGCCTCTGCCTATTTTGCCAAGCCTTTTAAGGAACAAGAACTGTTGCACACCCTTTCTCAACTTATTACTTCTAACAAATCTTCCACAGACTAAAAACTATGGCTCTCTCTTCTTTGCGATCGCGCCGATTTTCTACACAAAGTGCCGAGGTTTTAGAGCAATACATTGCCTTTCGCCTGAGATCTGCATGGTTTGTATTACCCATAAACACTATCTATCGCGTTCTTCCCCTCGCAGATAAAAAAGTACCTAAAGTTGAATTTGCAGGAAAATCTATTCCCCTGATCGATCTAGGCAAATTGCTATTTGGTAAAGACGCAATTAAGCCTGCTGCGCCCTTGATCCTAAACGGTTCGCCTGTTGCTAATCAGCCATCCTTAATTATCATCAGCGATCGCAACGGCATCATGCTCTCTATTCCTAGTAATTCCCAACCCGCCCTTTTACGGCTTTCTCAGTCCCAATTTTCACCACTCTCCCCAACTTTAGCCCAACGTTGGCAGGTAGACTTTATTCCTAAGATGACTCAACCCACAGATGAACGACCCGCTCTATTTGCTATTGACCCAGATCGGCTTGGGGCAATTTCCATCCCAAATTAGATTTATGCTTGAGTTGGGGATGCCACCTCATACTATGATGTTGATTAAATTCAAAATATTAATTACCTTTGTTCACTTTTATCCTGTTGCACTCTTAAATCCACATGGCTAACCTTAAAACGATCCGAGATAGTATCGCCAGCGTCAAAAACACTAGAAAAATTACTGAGGCTATGCGCCTTGTTGCGGCAGCTAAAGTGAGAAGGGCACAGCAGCAAGTTTTAGCAACTCGTCCCTTTGCCGATCGCCTTGCTCAAGTTTTATATCGTTTACAAAGTCGGCTCAAGTTTGAAGATGTCAGCTTACCCCTGCTCGAAAATCGTCCTGTTAAAAATGTGGGAATTTTAGTTGTCAGTGGCGATCGCGGCTTGTGTGGAGGCTATAACACTTCTGTAATCCGCCGTGCCGAAAATAGAGCGGCAGAACTCACCGAACAAGGGGTGGGCTTCCAATACATTTTAGTCGGACGCAAAGCCGTACAGTATTTTACGCGCCGCAATCAACCCATCGAAGCTCAATACACGGGTCTAGATCAAATTCCCAAAGCTCCTGATGCTAGGGCGATCGCCGATGAAATTATCTCAGCCTTCTTATCAGGGCGGATCGATCGCGTAGAGCTAGTTTATACCCGATTTGTTTCTTTAATCAGTTCGCGTCCAGTAGTTCAAACCATTCTGCCCCTCGATCCCCAAGGACTAGAAGCAGGAGATGATGAAATATTTCGCTTAATTGTCAGAGGTGGTCAATTTCAAGTCGATCGCGAAAAGCTCGAAACTACAGTACGAGAAATTCCGGGCGAGATGATCTTTGAACAAGACCCAGTAGAAATTCTCCAAGCCTTATTACCTTTGTACATCAATAACCAGTTGTTACGCGCTCTGCAAGAATCTGCTGCCAGCGAGTTAGCTTCACGGATGACTGCCATGAGCAATGCCAGCGATAACGCGGTCGAAATTGTGGGAAATTTAACTTTGCAGTATAACAAAGCCCGTCAAGCAAGTATTACCCAAGAAATTTTAGAAGTGGTGGGTGGAGCCGAAGCTCTTAAATAATTTCAAACTAATTTTGTTTGATTATTTGGTGAAATTTTTTATAAAGATCTGATTGCTTGACAATTAGACGTTTATTTGAAATGATTATTGTTTGTGAAATTGTTGTTACGAACTCATTCTCTTGGCTAACGTAATTGTAATTGGTACCCAGTGGGGCGACGAAGGAAAAGGCAAAATCACTGATTTGCTTAGTCGCTCTGCCGATGTCGTAGTTCGGTATCAAGGCGGAATCAACGCTGGACACACCATAGTAGTAAACGAGCAGGTATTTAAACTGCACCTAATTCCTTCAGGTATTTTATATCCCCAAACCGACTGCATCATTGCAAGCGGCACCGTAGTCGATCCCGAAATTTTATTACAAGAGTTAGATCAACTCAAGAAAGCTGGCGTTTCTACCGATCGCCTGTTTATTGCCGAAACTGCCCATGTAACCATGCCTTATCATCGTCTAATTGATAAAGCGGCGGAAGAACTCAGGGCAGAGCATAAGATCGGTACCACTGGGCGGGGGATTGGACCTACTTATACGGATAAGTCTGAACGCATTGGCATTCGGATTTTAGATTTAATGGATACAGACCTGCTGCGAAAACGCTTAAAGTGGGCGGTAGACCAGAAAAATATTATTTTAGAACGGCTCTATAACCTGCCACCTCTCGATCCTCAAGAAGTGATCGAAAAGTATATTGGCTATGCCGATCGCCTACGTCCATATGTGGTTGATGCCTCTTTACGGATTGATGAGGCAATTAGAAAACGTCGCAATATTTTATTTGAAGGCGCGCAGGGGACGTTGCTAGATCTCGATCATGGTACCTATCCCTACGTGACATCCTCTAATCCAGTCGCAGGTGGAGCTTGCATTGGGGCAGGAGTCGGACCGACCGTGATCGACCGCATTATTGGTGTCGCCAAAGCATATACGACTAGAGTAGGTGAAGGACCTTTCCCCACCGAGCTTCAAGACGAGATTGGTAGACATCTTGGCGATCGCGGTGCCGAATTTGGTACGACAACAGGGCGCAAACGGCGATGTGGCTGGTTTGATGGCGTAATTGGGCGATATGCAGTACGAATCAATGGTTTGGACTGTTTGGCAATTACTAAACTTGATATTCTCGATGAGCTAGACGAAATCAAAGTTTGTACCTCCTACGAACTTGATGGAAAAATAATTCGTGATTTTCCTAGTGATGCTCGTACCTTTGCCAGATGCGTACCTATTTATGAAACTTTAAGTGGCTGGAACCAATCAACAGTTAATTGTAAAGAACTAGCGGATTTACCTGCTGCTGCCAGAGTCTACCTTAAGTATTTAGCCGATTTGATGGAAGTGCCGATCGCTATTATTTCTTTAGGTGCAAATCGCGGTCAAACTATCATCGTTGAAGATCCAATTCACGGACCTAAACGGGGGCTTTTGAGTGCTACTCTTTAAAACCATCTCTAAAACCGACTTAAAACTAAGACTTAGAACTAAGATCGATTAAGATAAATTTCCCACTTCCTTGCCATAATCTCACCCAAATTCTCACCACTATTAATTTGATTCCTATGCCATTAACTATTGAATGCCAAACTCGCCCTGAAAAAACTAATCCCCGGGCTGTGCGCCGTGAAGGTCGGATTCCTGCAACTATATATGGGCATAAAGGGGCAGAATCTACCGCAGTTTCTCTTAATACTAAAGATGCGATCGCCTTGCTGCGTAAAGCTGTAATCAATAATACTTTGATCGATATTAAAGTAACAGATGGTGATTTTAGCGGGATCACAATTTTAAGAGAAGTCCAATACCATCCATACAAAGACGATATCTATCACATTAGTTTCTTTTCGATCGCGGCTCAATCTAAAATTGAAGTCAGTATCCCTGTTAACTTTGTGGGAGTTCCTGTTGGCGTTAAAGTTGGCGGCGGTATTTTGGAAATATTAATGAATGAAATCCAAGTTTCCTGCCCCCCTACTGGTATCCCTTTATCTTTTGAAGTAGATATCTCGGAATTAGATCTAGGACAAGGTGTTCATGTTAGCGATATTGTTTTGCCCGAAGGCGTAGTTGTAATCTCAGATGGCACTCCACTTTTAGTTACGATCGCAGGTGGTCGGAGAACATCATAGGATCATTTCTTTATAGTTGCCCTAGATTCAATTATAAATTCAGGAATTTTTAGCAGTTCCTCATCCTCAAGACAGTATTGTTCGCAAACTAAGCTCAAGCGCAGTCCTTCACTTTTTACAGCATTAACTGAGTGAGTGAGATGTCCTTGAAAATGTACGAGCATATTGACTTGGGGATTAATTTTGCCTGCGGGACGTTTACGGCGGGAACCGCATCCGTAGGAATCGCTTAAGATCAATTCTCCACCTTCTAAATCTTTAGGCACATTTACATATAAAACGCTTACGGTTGCGGGCGGCTCGATGGTTTTGCAATAGGAACGTAAACTGCGATCGATGTGCGGATCGACTCTAGAACCCGATTTTAACTGCAATGGATTGAGATAAAAGGCATTACAGTGGGGTAAAAGTGCCAGCTTGATATAGTGCTTAAAAAATGGAAATTTGATTTCAACTTGCTCGATATGCGATCGCCTGAATACTACTGAGAATCCTTTTGTTCCGATAAAATCCCGATTCAAGTTGTTGGTAGTGAAATAGGAACAGGCTAAAATCTCTCCCTTTAAATTATGCAAATACTCGAAGGACATGACATTATGAGCGGTGGAAAAATAGTTCATTTCTATATTTCGATATCTTTAATTGAATCTTATTTTTTAAATTAATTTTTAAACTAAAGCGGCATCTTGTTGTTTATAGAGACAGTAATAGCGACCGCGCAGTGACATCAGTTCGGCATGGGTGCCTTTTTCAACTACCGCGCCTTTATCCATGAGCAGGATCGTATCGGCGTGCTGCACTGTTCCCAATCTGTGCGTAATAAAAAATACACTTCTTCCTTTAAAGGCACTGGTGAGATTGATACAGACTTGACGTTCGGTGTCGTAGTCAAGGGCACTGGTGGCTTCATCGAGGATTAACATTTGTGGATTTTGCAGAATAGTTCGAGCGATCGCAATTCTTTGTCTTTGTCCACCCGATAGAGCCGATCCACGTTCTCCAACTTTGGAGTTGTAACCATTGGGTAAGCTCATAATAAATTCATGGGCGATCGCCAACCTTGCAGCTTCGACAATCTCTTCACTGGTAGCATCGGGGCGCACGAGGGCAATATTTTCTTGAACGGTGCCATCAAATAAAAGCGTGTCTTGGGGAATAATTCCGATTTGCGATCGCAGGGAATAGAGTTCTACTTTAGCAATATCGTAGCCATCAATCAAAATTCTGCCCGATGCAGGTTCGTACAGGCGAGGCAGGAGTTTCATCATCGTACTTTTGCCAGAGCCACTTTGTCCGACAATGCCAATGAACTTGCCCGCAGGCATTTCTAAATTAATATTATTTAACTGCATCGCGCCAGTTGCACCAAAACGGAAGCATAAATCCTCGAACAGAACTTGTCCCTTAATCGTGGGCATGGGAATATTTTGGCGATCGAATTCGCTTGCCTCTTGGGGAGTATCGATAATATCCGCTAGGCGTTCTAAGGATAAAGCAGTTTGTTGGAAGTTTTGCCAGAGTTGCATGAGGCGCAGTAAGGGACTGGTCACATATCCAGAGATAATCCGAAAGGCAATTAGTTGTCCTAATGTAAGTTCGCCTTTGAGTACTAAAAATGCGCCGACACATAGTACCATCAAGCCCGAAAGTTGGTTTAAGAATCCACTAATGGAACTTGCCGCCGTAAAAGTTAGAACCGAGCGAAATCCAGATGAAACATACTTAGCATAGCGTTCTTGCCACTGCCACCGCGATCGCAATTCAATATTTTGAGCTTTAACCGTTTGCATTCCCGATAATACTTCGACAAGCAGGGACTGGGTTTGAGCGTTACGTTCGGCTTTATCTCTAAGTTGATCTCGAACAATGGGGGCGACAATAAAGGTTAAAAGCGCAAAAAGCGGAATTGTTGCCAGTGCCACCAAACTCAGCAACCAACTATAAATAAACATCACAATGATGTAAATAACTGAGAATACCGAGTCTAAGACTACAGTTAGGGCTGTACCAGTGAGAAACTGTCGGATATTTTCCAGTTCGTTAATCCTAGTCGAAAGTTCGCCCACAGGACGGCGATCGAAATAACGTAAAGGGAGCCTGAGCAAATGATCGATAATTTCGGCTCCCAGCGCCAAGTCGATGCGATTGGTAATTTCGGCAAACAGATAAGTACGCAGAGCGGTGAGAATGGCTTCAAATATGGCAACGACTAGCAGTAAAACTCCCAACACATAAAGAGTATCTGGGCTATTTTGCACTAGCACCTTATCAATGATCACTTGAATCATGAGGGGATTCGCCAAGCCAAATAATTGCACGAAAAAGGAAGAGATCAGAACTTCAAATAAAGCCTGACGATATTTTTGCAGCGAAGGGAGAAACCAATTCAGTCCAAATTTTTGTTGGGGAGTTTCGTTGGTAAGTTGAACTAATAGAACTTGGATCGGCTCATTGGGTTTTAAGTTGGTGAGTGTCGTTGTAAAGTCAGAGAATTTTTGCGTAACGATCCCGTTTTCAGGAATTGCCAAAACTACGGAGCGATCGCTAATTTCATAAACTAAAGCCTTGCTATCTTGCCAATCTACAATAAATGGCGGTTGCAGTCGGCTCATGGACTGGGTTGGAACGTTAATTAATTGCGATCTGAGCCCCATAAATTCCGCGATCGCTGCACCTACTTGTAAAGAGACTTCACTGCCCGAATTTCTCAAAATCAGTTTGCGAATTACATCTTTTTTGAACGGCATTCCTAGATATTGACTCAACATTTGAAAAATTGCTAAGACCGCATCGGGAACTCCGCGCCCAGAGACAAAGGGATATTTAACTTGAGCTTCTTGAATACCACTACGTTTATAAGAATCACTAATAATTGTTTGGCGATCGGTGGTGCCAATAGATGTGCCCAAAGGAATAGCATCTTCTAGGTTTTGGTAATTTTGGTCTGAGCCTTGATTGCCATTAAAGTTACTGAAGTCAGGCGTAGTCTTAGAATCAGCTTTAGAATTATCTCGAACGTGGGCAATTTCCTCAAAACTATCAATAGGAAGACCGATAAGGCGGGCAGAAATTTTCTCAATTACTTCTAAGCTTGTTTCTACATCTAAATCTATGCGACTACCCACAGGATGATTAGCCACGCCACCACCCCCGCTCACAAACCAAATTTGATTGGGATCGAGTTCGGAAGTATTAGTTTTGCCAGAGGGTAAATACTTAACTGTAGCGGTGGATTCGGCAGCGATCGCCATTGCCTTTAGATCGATACTTGCAGAATTTGCTAAAGTTTGAACTACCGTACCCAGAATATCAAATGCCTCAGATATGCCACATAGTCCGCTAAAATACTCGGCGATCTGGGGTTCTCGATTTAATAAAGCTAGGAAGTTTTGTCCCGATAAAATTAAAAATACTGATTCTTCAGAGGCGATCGCCGTCTCGCAGGGAATATCCCGTAGTATCCCGATCCAGCCAATAATTGCCCCCAGTTGCAGCTTTTGCAAGGTAATTGCCGCTTGATTGCGCGGATCGATGCCAATTAGCCGTCCTTGCCCTGTATACAAAATTGCGATACTCGTAGGCATTTGCTTTTGCAGTAGCACTTCTTGCCCCATGCCATAACGCCGTAACTCAAACTGAGACGCAAGTTGGTTTAGATCGTCAGTAGATAATTGATTAAATGGTGGAACCTGTGCGAGAAATTCTGAAATAGGAGACATAGTTTTAGGAGTTGAGACTACTGATGCTGCTAATTAACTGGCAATTATGCTTGTCGATAGAGATATTAAATGGTAAAAAATGGTGAAAACTGACCGTTAAAGTAAGTTGTTAGATAAGTAACTCTTGATTAGGGTAAGACTGATTGACCTCTGTTTGCAACCAACTATTAAACATTTCAGTTAAAAGCCTTTGGATCATAGATTGATCCATCTGCGCGGGGATCAATTTTTCTAACCTAATAATTACGATCCATTCGCCAATTTGTCGGGGTGGTAAGATTTGAGCAGGGGGGCTGTTAAGCAATAACTGTGCCAAGGTTGGATTGATACTACCGATTTCTACGGGTCCTGTAATCCCTTGAGTTTGAGATTCTGCCCCTTGGGAATATTGGGCTGCGAGTTCGGCAAAGGTTTGTTCTTCGTCTTTAAGCCGAAAATATAGTTCCTGTGCCATGTTGCCGTCTTTGATTCTAATTAAAGAATAAATTACCCGATCTAACTGAGACTTGCGGCTTAAAAAATAGGTTTCGAGTTTATTGCTCCAAGTGGCTAATTTGTATTTTTCCATGCGGAGCGATCGATCGATTAATCGCCCCATTTGAGCCCTAGACATTTGCTTTTGTTCGAGCCAGCTTACTAATTGTTCGTCGGAGCTAATTTGATTTTGGGCATAAAAATTTTTATATCCCGATTCTTGCTCTTCAGGAGTAATAATAATGTCCTTAATTTCTTGATCGATAATCAAGTCGCGAATTAATTGAGGTAAAAGCTGGTAGTTGGCAAGGAGTGGAACTATTTGATGGGACTCAATGCTTTGTCCCCGTACTTGTAAAACGGTCATGCACTTTTTAAGTAAATTTAGCTAGGTTCAATTAAATTTAACGTATGTTACAAATATCACAAAACGATTATCTATTGGTTAAGGATGGTTAATTCAAGCAGGAATCCGCATAATTTGTAATCAATCTAAATTTAAGTAATAAGCTGATACGAACTGAAACTACTTACTTAAATTCGTAACGTAAATCGCTATTGTCTATATGATTTGGACTTTTAAAAGGATTAGAAATTTGCCAGTTGGGAACGGGTTTTTTATGAGTTGACGATCCTTTTGAGGATTTGTTTTTTCTACCTAAAGTTAAAAATTCTGGCAACTCAGGAAACTTGATATTCCTTCTCACAGGAACATTGGCAGGAAGATTTTCAAAGGGTAAAACTGGAAATTTACGGAACGGATTGGCGATCGCTTGGCAATTGACTATCAGAGCTTGGCTGGTTATGTATTCACTATTATTTAGGGGCTGATGCGGAGAAATTCGCACCTCTCCAGTAAAGATTTGAACTTCTGCTTGTTCGGGAATAGTAATGGTATAGCTAAAGAAATCACTATCAGAACTGTCATGGGCATATTCATGATGGATAATGTCACTGCGATCGCTTTTAAGGATTATTTCTAGATCTCCCGACAGATATGCCTCTCCTGTAATTTCAATTGCTTCGCCGCCTTTAATTGCAAATTCACTTCGATCCAACCTGATTAATTCCGGAGGTAAAGATCGGTGTACGGAGTTCTGTAGTTCTAGTATTTCTTCTAGTACTTCTATTTCGGGATCTATTTTGGGAATAGATGCTAATTCTGTCATCAGTTCTTCAGTTACTAAATCAAAGCCATCCCAATCAGTGGCGATCGCCTCCAAAACTTCTATATTTAGAGACTTAACTTCAGAATTTATCAGATCGGAACTTACTAGAGCACAATTAAATTGCCAATTACCACGCGTAAAGTTGAGAAAAGGCGCAATCAACACTAATCCTTGAGGATTGACCGAGCGCGTAATCTGACGTTGCCAACTATCAGTTTCTCGATCGCTAGGGAAATAATTTATATGAATATCAATCGCAGCCTTAACCAAATTACTCCTAGCCGCCAGACGATATTCGCCTTCTAAAATTTCTAGGGTTGATGACTCTAAAGGCAGCCACGATTTATCACCTTTCTTTTGTAGTAAAAACTCCCAAGTTGGCATACAGTTTGCGATCGCTCAAATTTTTGTTAAATATCCACAGAATATTAACCTAATAAGGGCAGATGTCAACTATTAATTAGAATAATTAGATATTTCTGATATTCTTCGCCAATCAATTAAGGTGAATTTCATAAGATATCGAAATCATTACCTTGTTAATAATCATCTTTAGCAGGCTTTTCGGCAAATAACTTTAAGAATTCCGATACTTACCGAGATTTCATCTGGATTTTATCTGGATTTCATGAATTGATCTACGCCACGGGCGATCGCTTGAGCCATACGTTCTTGATAGCTAGGGTTATTCAAATTTGCACTTTCTTGAGGATTAGTTACAAAGCCAGTCTCGACCAAAATTGAAGGCATCGTCGTGCGGCGAATTACATGAAATCTGGCAGTTTTAACCCCGCGATCTTTCGCTCCAGTGATATTAATAATTTGATTGTGGACAAAACTCGCTAATCGTCCACTTACTGACACACCTGGGGCATAAAAGGTTTCGACTCCACTAACCGAACTAAGCCTTGCCTCTAGGGAATTTGCATGAACGCTTACAAATATATCAGCAATAGCTCTTTGGGCTAGATCGACTCTAGGTTGAAGCTCTACTCCAGTATTATCTGTGCGGGTATAAATTACGGTATAACCCATTTCTTGCAAAATCCGTCCGAGCTTTAATGAAATTGCCAGCACCACGTTAGCTTCATAAATACCATTTCCGATCGCCCCTACATCTTTACCACCATGACCCGGATCGACAACAATTATGCCTCGACCTCTATTGGCAGGATTGCTACGCGGAATAGATCTAAGTTGGGGTGGAGTAATTCTTGGTGGAGTTTGGGAATTTATGGGTGGGTCGGTAATAGGAAGATTGGGGTCTAAATAGCTAGGAATTCCAGAATTGGGGTTGGTATTTTGAAAAGTATTTGGATTGAGATTTTGCGTAATATTTGGATAAGGGTTTTGAGGTTGATACAACTGCACGTATATTTGCTGAGGATCGGAACGGGCATCTTCACGAATGCGCCACCCAGCACTAGGACGCAACCCAACTACCACCGAGCTACCGACTTGACTCATTCTAATGGCATCTAAGGCAGTACCGTCAAGGCTGGGGCGAATCAGTTGAGGTGATATCCGTGCGTTATTAATCGTAATGTTATAGGTACCACTGATCCGATCTTCGGTACCTAAATAAGTAAAAGGCTGGTTAGTTTGAATTAAGAGTTGTCCTGATTGGCTTAAATTTAGCTTTTGAATGATTGCCTGAGAGTCATTATTTGCAGTATTGTTAGCACTTAATGCGGGATTTAGCTGTAGATTAGGAAACGGGTTAATTTTAGTCGATATAGATGGGTTAATTAAAGAATTATTAGCGATCGCCGTCGGTCTTACCACAACCGCATTACGATTGGGCGTAAAAATTGCCTCCCATTCTACAGAGCTAGTTTCACTATTGGGTTCAAAGTCTAAAACGATACGAGCAATGGGAGGATTACGTTGATTTTGTCCGATTCTGATCTGTTTAATGCCGTAACGATTAATTGGCAGGATCGTTTTGTGCAATCGCGGAATAACCGTAGTCCCAACTAAATCTATAACTAGGCGATCGGGATTAATTGCACGCTCGCTGACAATCTTAGGATTGCCATTAATCAATAGCATTATGCCCTCTGGTGTATTTTGCACGCCGCGCAATTGCAGACTAGCAGATTGGGCAATTAGTAAGGAGGTCGAATTATTTAGGCGGCGATCTCCCGTAGTTATAGTCTCAGCTAAGAGCTTTTGGGCATACACTCCATTCAAAAGGATAAATACGCTCAGAGGATATAGTAGGTAGCTTTTAGGGAAACTCAACATTGAATCTCAGACTTATCAAGTTTATAATTTTAAAAATCGAAGAATTTAACCGAAGAATTTAACCGAAAAAATTTAGCAGAAAAATTTATGAGAGTAGATCGACGGTCTCGGTCATGTCTATTAAAGATGCTTCTTCTATATTGGCTACTTTAATTGATATAGGTAAAGATGGTAAAAGTTCGACATTTTGAACTTGGGGTTTATACCCTAACCAACGACTCGAAACTTGGGCAAATTGTTTGCTGTCCCCGCTGACATAAAATTTAACATCTAAACCTTTAGAGAAATCCTTTTTTCTAGATTTGCGATCGCCCAGTCCTAAAATATCTAACTCTTGACCGACAGCTTTGACTACATATTTGGCAGGGTCAATATAGCGGACGTGGGCGGGAAGAATTTGCTTAAATATTTTTAATAAGTGGGGGTAGTGGGTGCAACCCATGACTAAAGTATCAATTTCCGCTTCAATTAAGGGAGCTAGATATTTTTGGGCAATATCAAATGTATACGGGTCATAAATGCGATTTGCTTCAATCAAGGGTACGAATTCGGGACAGGCAACTTGCCATACTTGCGATCGCTTTTCAGTTTCAGTAATTGCATTAACATAAGCCATACTACTGACCGTTGCAGTTGTAGCAATCACGCCAATTTTTTGTCCGTATTTAATTGCTGCCTTTGCCGCAGGTAAAATTAAGCCCAACATAGGTAAATCGAATTGCGATCGAACCGTTTCTAGCGCCAGTGCCGAGCTAGTATTACAAGCCATTACCACCATCTTTACCTGTTGAGTTTGCATCCATGTCAAAATCTGTTGCACAAACTCAATAATTTCGGACTGAGAACGAGAGCCCCACGGAACCCTAGCCGTATCGGCAAAGTAGACGATTTGCTCGTTGGGTAGTTGATGCTTTAACTCTTGTAATACGGTCAAACCACCAACTCCACTATCAAAAATGCCAATAGGTTGTTGGGTAGTGAAGTTGCTCACACTTTGCCACTCTGAAAACATCGGTTTCCTCACTTTCTTATTGCACACAGTAAAGCACAATTTTGAAAATTTGGCATCGCAATTAGGAATGTTGACAGATCGTTGCCCAGTATAGACACCCGATCGAATTTAGAAAAATCGAGATATATCGTCCAAAAAATCTTCTAACGTCTCTGACTTGTCCGTATTTTGCGGTAATGAGGGTTTAGGGATAGATGTCGCGATCGCTACTCCCGACCAAGGAATCATCCCAAAATAATCTCGAACATTTAAAGTCATGGAAAAAGATTTAGATTGAATA